>CAYVYG010000038.1:0-14296 GCA_964454385.1 uncultured Microthrixaceae bacterium | reverse complement strand
GTTCGGTCAGGTGACGCAGCACGTGACCTGCCTGTGAGCCGTCGAGCTCGATGCCCTGGGCGGCGGCAGCATCGACCAGTTCCTTGCGAGTCCTCACCGCGCCGTCCGCCAGCTCCGACGCGAAGATCTCGGTGAGAGCCTCGACGACATCGTCGGTGAGCCCCAGCCGCTCCCGACGCTTGGCCGCGGCGGCATTGGAACGCGGAGTCAACAACGCGCTCAGCCAGGCCATGTCGGTCGCAGCTGTGACCTGCAGGGTTCCACGCGAGGGCCGGTTGCGCAGCACCTCGCCTCTGTCGAACACACCCGCGGTCGAAGCCTCGTCGGGCCGGGTGGTGGTTCGGATCGACAGCGACCACAGCACTGCCTTCGGATCCTGGGCCTGCACGGCGAGCATCCCGTGGGCCGCATCGGCCACGGTCTCCCAGGAAGTCGGCCCCGATGCGAGCCCCTGGTGGCGCAACCGCAGCGCGCGCAGCATCCGGTGCTCTTCGCTCGCCGGCGACGCGCCGGAGATGGGAGACATCCCGACACGCTACCGACGACACGCCACCGACGACGCGCTACCGACGACACGGTGCCCGAGACACGGTGCCCGAGACACGGTGCCCGAGACACGGTGCCCGAGACACAGGATCAGCGCCGGGCATGATGGAGCGATGACGCCACCTGGTGAGGACCTGGTCATCGAGACCCATGGGCTCTCCAAGACATATCCCGGTGGGGTCGAGGCGGTGAAGGGCCTCGACATGGCGGTGCGCCGCGGTGAGATCTTCGGGCTGCTCGGACCCAACGGAGCGGGCAAGACCACCACGGCTGGGATGCTCACCACACGGGTGGTGCCGACCGCCGGGCAAGCGCGGGTCGGCGGCGTCGACGTGGTGCGCCATCCCGCACAGGCGAAGGCCCTGATCGGGGTGGTCCCCCAGACCAACACCCTCGACCGCTCGCTCACGGTCGCCGAGAACCTCCATTACCACGGGCGCTTCTTCGGCATGGACGCTCGCAGCGCGCGCTCGGAGACCGACCGGCTGCTCGAGCAGTTCCGCCTCGCGGATCGCGCCGGGGCGGACGTGGCGGCGCTCTCGGGTGGCATGGCACAACGCCTGATGGTCGCCCGCGCGGTCATGCACCGGCCCTCCATCCTGTTCCTCGACGAACCGACCGCCGGGCTCGATCCCCAGAGCCGCATCGCTCTGTGGGAGGTCGTCAGCGACCTGCACACCGACGGCCAGACGATCCTGTTGACGACGCACTACATGGAGGAGGCGGACCAGCTCTGTGACCGGGTGGCGATCATCGACCAGGGCGAGTTCGTGGCCCTCGACACACCGGCTGGCCTGAAGCGCTCGCTCGGAGCCGACTCGGTGGTGCGGGTGTCGACCGAGTCGGATCCGCACGCGCTCGCTGAGGTGCTCGAACGCGAGGTCACCGGAGCCGTGGAAGCCACCGTGCACGACGGCGTCGTGGTGCTGGCGGTGCACTCGACCAACGGGATCCTGCCCGCGGTGCTGCAATCGGCCCAGGGGGCCGGGATGGCGGTCAGCGACCTCTCGGTCAACGAGACCAGCCTCGAGGACGTGTTCATAGCGCTCACCGGAAAGGACTACGGGAATGACCACCATCACCTCGCCGGGCACCGCCCCGAAGAGCATCGCCCCGTCGCTGCCGCGTGCGTTCGCAGCGCTGCTGTTGCGGGACCTGACGGTCCTGCGCAAGAACCTTCGCGAGTTCATCCCGCGCACCGTGTTGCAGCCGATGCTGCTGGTGTTCGTGTTCACCTACGTGTTCCCCAAGATCGGACAGGGCATCGGTGGAGGCGGCCAGTCCGCGGCTGCGTTCTCGACCCTGTTGATCGCGGGCGTGGTCGCCACCTCGATCATGTTCCAGGGCATACAGGCGGTCGCGCTGCCACTCGTCCAGGAGTTCGGCTTCACCCGCGAGATCGAGGACCGGGTCCTCGCACCGCTGCCGGTGATCTGGGTGGCGATCGAGAAGATCGTCGCAGGGTCGCTTCAGTGCCTGTTGGCAGGCCTGATCGTGTTCCCTATCGCGGCGTTCATCCCCGCGACGCCGATCAGCCTGTCGATCAACTGGCCGGTCGCGGTCGTGGTGATCCCCCTCGCCTGTTTGATGGCCGGGTCCCTGGGACTCACCTTCGGAACCTTCTTCGAGCCCCGCAACGTGCCGGTGCTCTTCGGCGTGGTGGTGGTGCCGATGACCTTCCTCGGCTGCGTCTATTACACATGGGCGTCGCTCGAGCCAATCCGCTGGCTGCAGATCGCGACCCTCGCGAACCCACTCCTCTACATGTCCGAGGGAGCCCGGGCGGCACTCACCGAGGTGCCCCACATGAGCCTCTGGGCGGTGATCCCCGCGATGGTCGGTTTCACCGCTATGTTCGCGTACGTGGGAATCTCGAAGTTCATAGAGCGGGTCATCGACTGATGACGGGGCCCGGGGAGCGCTGATGGCGACACCCGGGCATCTGCGATCACACCTCACCGTCGGTGAGGAGACCATCGACCCCACGACCTGGGCAGGATCGATCCCCCAGGAGTACGGCACCGCTCCACACGTGCGCATCGGGCGCAGTCGCTGGTTCAACCTCCTGTGGCTGATCCCGATCGGCTTCGTGGTGTTGATCAGCGCGGTAGCGATCGCGAAGGGTCTGCGCAACAACCCGTCGGTACAGGACTTCATCGCCCGCAACCCGGGCACGGTCACCACCGCCGACTCCCGTGACAACGCCGGGTTCCCCTGGTGGGTCGGCGCCACGCACTTCCTCAACGCGTTCCTGATGATCTTCATCATCCGTTCCGGTGCGCAGATCCTCACCGACCATCCGCGGCTCTACTGGACCCGCCACAGCACCCCGGGGCACGAGTGGTTCCGGATCCAACGCGAGGTGCCCCAGGATCCGCTGTGGACCGCCAAGCAGGACTCGGTCACCCTGCCTCCCCAGGTCGGCCTTCCGGGCCTTCGCCACTCGATCGGTCTCGCCCGGTGGTGGCACTTCGGCGTCGACGTCCTATGGCTCGCGAACGGCGCGATCTTCTACGTGTTGTTGTTCGCGACCTGGCAGTGGCACCGGGTGATCCCCACCACCTGGGACGTGTTCCCAAACGCGCTGTCGGTGCTGATCCAGTACCTCTCGCTCGACTGGCCCACCGAGGGCGGTTGGGTCGCCTACAACAGCCTGCAGCTGATCGCCTACTTCATCACGGTCTTCATTGCGGCACCGCTCGCCCTCATCACCGGACTCGGCATGTCACCCGCGCTCTCGACGCGGTTCCGTCGCCTCTCCAAGGTGTTGAGCATCCAGGTCGCGAGGTCGCTGCACTTCCTGGTGCTGTGCTGGTTCCTGTTGTTCATCGTCCTGCACGTGGCACTGGTGTTCACCACCGGGCTGCTGCGAAACCTCAACCACATCTACGGGGGTCGTGACGACAGCAGCTGGGTCGGCTTCGCGGTGTTCGCGGCCACCATGGTCATGATGATCGTCGGCTGGGTGGCCGCCACGCCGCTCACCCTGCGGCGCCCGAGGCTGATCCAGCGGGTCTCCTACGCGCTGATCGGTCCCGCCCAGCGGCTCTTCGAGCACGTCGACGCGAGGCCCGGCGAGTACCACGAGAGCGACATCTCGCCGTACTTCTGGCACAACGGCCGCTGGCCGGATACCTCCGAGGAGTACCTCGCGCTGCGCGAGGGCGGGTTCGCGGACTACCGACTCGAGATCACCGGCCTGGTGGAGAACCCCGTCGAGCTCTCCCTCGACGAGCTGCGCGCCCTGCCCCGCCACGAACAGATCACCCAGCACTTCTGCATCCAGGGTTGGTCCGGCGTGGCCAAGTGGGGCGGGGTTTCGATGGCGACGATCCTCGAGGTGGTCCGACCGACCCCCGATGCGCACTGGGTGGTGTTCTACTCCTTCGGCGAGGGGGCCGACGGAGGCACCTACTACGACGCCCATCCGATCGAGCAGATGCACTCGCAGCTCGCGATGCTCGCCTACGACATGAACGACGAACCCCTCCCCTACGGCCACGGAGCGCCGCTGCGGTTGCGCAACGAGATCCAGATCGGCTTCAAACAGGTGAAGTGGATCAGCGGCATTGAGCTCGTCGCCGACTTCGCGGACATCGGCGCCGGTGAGGGCGGCTACAACGAGGACCACGAGTTCTTCGGTTACAGACAGTCGCTCTGAGGTGGCGCCGCTCTCCGAGGTGGCCCGCGGTGCGAACGGTTGGGGCAGCCGAACGGGATGATCCAGCCGTAGCCGTTGTCCCGGACCCGAGCGGTCCGTCTGGGAGACTCTGGGCATGGTCACGGTAGCGGTGGGCCAGTTCAGCCCCACAGAGGACATCTCCGCCAACATCGAGGTGGTGCGCTCCCTGGCGACCGAGGCATCCCGCTCGGGCGCCTCGGTGCTGGTGCTTCCCGAGTACGCCGCGTTCACCGCTCCCCGCTTCGACCGCCGGATCGTCGAGAACGCCGAGGAGCTCGACGGACCGTTCGTCGGCGCCGTGTCGGAGATCGCACGGGACCAGCGCCTCCACGTGGTCGCCGGGATGACCGAGTCGATCCCGGAGGGCTCGCGCGCCCACAACACCGTCGTCGCACTGGGTCCCCGCGGCGACCTCCTCACCATCTACCGCAAGGTCCACCTCTACGACGCGCTCGGCGTTCGCGAGTCGGAGTTCATCGAAGCCGGGGAACCCGGGACCGCGGCGGTCATAGAAGTGGACGGCATCCGAATGGGGATCCAGACCTGCTACGACCTGCGCTTCCCGGAGACCACCCGTGTGCTCGCTGATGCCGGTGTCGACGCGGTGGCGGTAGTGGCCCAGTGGGTGCCGGGACCAGCGAAGGAGGACCACTGGACGACGCTCGCGCGCGCCAGGGCGATCGAGAACACCGTCTACCTGGCCGCGGCGGGCCAGAGCGCACCGACGGGGACCGGACATTCGATGGTCATCGACCCGATGGGTGTGGTCGTGAGCGGCATCGGCGAACGTGAGGGGCTGATCACCGCAGTGATCGACCCCGTGCGGATCGAGTCGGTGCGGGCGGGCAACCCGGTGCTCGATGCCCGGCGCTACCGGGTGGTCGCGAGGTGATGTCACACCCCCGATGTATGTGTTTTGGTATCCGGCAGTGACCAGGAGGGGAACCATGAAGATCCTGCACGCAGCAGACCTGCACATAGACAGTCCGCTCGGCGGTCTCACCGCCTACGAGGGAGCCCCGGTCGATGAGATCCGCCGCGCGACCCGCAGGGCTGCCGAGAACCTCGTGACCACCGCTGTGGAGGAGGAGGTCGACCTGGTGGTGCTGGCGGGCGACATCTTCGATGGCGACTGGCGCGACTTCGGTACGGGTCTGTTCTGGGTGAGCCAGTTGAGCCGCCTGAACGACGAGGGCATCCCGGTGGTGGGCGTCGCGGGCAACCACGACGCCGCGAGCGAGATCAGCCGCAACCTCACGCTGCCCCCCAACGTCACCCAGCTCGCGGAGGCGGCTCCCCAGACCGTGCGCTTCGACGACCTCGGCATCGAGGTGATCGGCCAGGGATACCCAACCAGGGCGGTCACCGAGGACCTGACCGTCGGGTTTCCGGAGCCCGATCCCCACCTGTTCACCATCGGATTGCTGCACACCGGCCTCGATGGCCGGCCACCGCACGGTCGCTACGCTCCCTGTTCGATCCAGGGGCTCCGCTCGATGGGATACCAGTACTGGGCGCTCGGCCACGTGCACAACCGCGAGGAGGTGAGCCGCGATCCGTGGGTGGTGTTCCCCGGCAACACCCAGGGCCGCCACATCCGCGAGACCGGTCCCAAGGGAGCGACGCTGGTGACGGTCGACTCGGCCGAGGTGACCTCGGTGGTGCCGGTGGAACTGGACGTGGTCCGCTGGCACCACCTCCGCGTCGACGCCACGAACACGGCCCACCCCGATGAGATCCGCTCGCAGATCACGGAGCGTTTCGAGGAGATCTCAGGTGCTCTCGGCGGGCGCACGGCAGCTGTGCGCGTGGAGGTCACCGGTGCCTGCGAGGCACATCCGATGCTCTGGAGCGATATCCACGGCTTCGAGGGCGAGGTGCGCTCGAGTGCGCTCCAGGCCGGGGCGATGTGGGTCGAGAAGGTCGTGTTGTCGACCACCAGGCCAGCCGCGCTCGACGACATCCGCGCGGACGAGACCGTCTCGATGCTGGCATCGCGGGTGCGGGAGCTGGCCTCGGATCCCGAAGGCCTGTCGGGGTACGCGTCGCGCTTCGAGGACCTGCGACGCAGGATCGGCGCGGACGCCAGATCGGGTGGGGACGCTCCGATCGACACCAGCCGCATCGCCGGACCCGAGCACCTGGCGGAGCAGCTCGACGCGAGCCTCGAGGTGATCGTGGCCGCCCTCGCCGAGGAGCGGGCATGAGGATCGAACGCCTCGACCTGATCGCATTCGGGATCTTCACGCAACGCTCGCTCGACCTCGCCCCTTCCGGCATGCACGTGATCGTCGGCCCGAACGAGGCCGGCAAGACCACCGCCATGCGGGCGATCCGCCAGCTGCTGTTCGGGATCCCCACCCGCACCACCGACGCGTTCCTACACGACATGCCCAAGTTGCGCCTGGGTGCCCGCCTCTCGAGCGGCGCCGGGACCGCCGACCACCGGGGCTTCGCCGGTGACGGAATCCCCGGGGATCCTGCGGCGCTGGAGATCGTGCGGCTCAAGAAGCGCAAGGACCCACTGGCGGACCTCCGGGGTGATCCGATCGATCCCGAGATGCTGGCCGCGCTGTTGCACCACACCACCGAGGAGGTGTTCACCAGCCTGTTCACGATCGGCCACGACGAGATCGCAGCCGGGGGCGAAGCCCTGTTGGCCTCCGAGGGCGAGCTGGGCAAAGCGATCTTCAGCGCCAGCCGCGGCACCACCGACCTGACCGCGGTTCTGCGGAAGCTGCGGGCACGTGCCGATCAGCTCTTCACCGCGCGGGGCCACAAGCCGCGGCTCAACGCGGCCATCGAGCGTTATCGCTCGGAGAGCGCGACAGCAGCTGATCACACACGCCGGGCCTCGACCGTGGTGCACCTCGATGAGGAGATCTCCACCGGAACCCGCGAGCGTGAGCGGATCTCTTCGGAGCTCGAGGACCTGCGTGCACGCAGCACCCTGCTGGAGCAGGTTCGCAGCACCCGCCCGTACCTGGCGACCCGCCACGACCGCCTCGCCAGCCAGAGGGACCTGGAATCCCGGGGAGCGCTGGTCGACCCGTCCCTCGACGAGCGGCTGAGCGACGCGAGGGAGGCCAGGCGCCGCGCACAGGCAGACCTGCGCACGATCGAGGCCGCAATCGCGCGCCAAGCGGGGATCCTGGGTGGGATCGTGGTCGATTCGGCCCTGCTCGAGCAGCGTGAGGCTGTGGCGAGTCTCACCGAGAGACTCGGTGCACACGTGCAGGACACCAACGACCTTCCTGACCTGCGGGCGAGGGCAGGCGACCTTCGGGAGAAACTCGAGGAGTTGGCGGCCGGACTGCCAGCCGGCGACCTGCTCGACGACTCGGCACGACCCGTCGTGACGGTCGACGAGCGCGCCACGATCAACGAGCTGGCGAGGTCCCACCCGGCGCTCGATGCAGCACTCACAGGCGCCCGGAGCCGCCGCGATGACGAGCGCAGGCGCCTCGATCAGCTGACCGAGGCCGCGGGATCACTCGAGGAGCCCGCCGATGTGACGACCCTCGTGGAGGTCTCCTCCCGGATCCGCGACGAAGGACAACTCGAGACGACGTTGTCGGAGCGCTCCAAGGAGCTGGCCGGACTGGTCGACGACCTCGGGAGCCGCCTGGTGCCGCTCGGGCTAGGCGGTTCCGGTGTCCCCGACGCGACCGCGGTGCTCACGCTGGCGGTCCCCGCCATCGCGGTGATCCGCCGCACCGGGGACCGGATGCGCGCTGTGACACAGGACCTTGCAGGTGTGGGAGCTGAGATCGACAAGCTGCAACAACAGCGAACAGAGGCGAGCGAGGAGCTCGAGGAACTGATCGCGGGCCGCCGGCCACCGACAACGGAGGATCTCGCTGCCGCACGGAGCCACCGCGAGCGTGGGTGGCAGCTCGTGCGTGATGCCTGGCTCCACCACGGAGGACCCGATGCGGATCGGGCTCCCGACTGGAGTGGCGGCGAACCCCTCGAATCGTCCTACGAGCGTGCCGTCGCACGAGCCGACGAGGTGGCCGATCGCCTCCGTGAAGAAGCTGAGACCGTCAGCCAGCGGACCAACCTGGAGGGTCGCGTCAGGGACCTCGAGACCCAGATGGCGAACGCGACCCGGGAGCGCCGCGATCTAGAAGCTCACAAGCGCGAGCTCGAGTCCCGTTGGAGCGAGCACTGGGAGCCCCTTGGCCTCACTCCGGGCGACCCGGGTGAGATGGAGTCCTGGCACGACCGGTTCTCGGCATGCGCAGACATCGCGCGGCAGATGGTGAGCGTCAGGTCCGATCTCGATGACCTCACGCGCAAGATCGGGCACCACAGCAACGACCTGCGAGCCGGCATCGAGATGACCGGGATGGAGCTTCCCGGCGAGCTCTCACTAGCCGGCCTGCTCGACCACGCGAAGCAACTCATCGAGAGGTCGCGGTCGACCACCGAGGAACGGCGCGAGCACACCACCGCCGTGCGCGAGGCGGAGGCCGCGGTCGAGGGGGCAGAGGCCAAACTCGATGAGCAGCTCGCGAAGATGCAGCGCTGGACGCAAGCCTGGGGCCCAGCTGTCGCAGTGATCGGCCTGGGAGGCGACGCCACACCGACAGCGGGCGAGGCGGTGCTCGAGTGCCTCGATGAGCTCGCAGCACTCAGCGCCGAGCTCACGAGCGTCGCAGCAGAGATCGGGACAATCGAAACACGGATGGCGAGCTTCACCGGAGCGCTCGACACGCTGCTGGGGGCACTGCCGACCCACCGCGACCTGACGGGCCAGGATCCGGCGACTGCGGTGAGGAGCCTGGGGCGCCGGCTCGACGAGGCACAGAGGGAAGCCACCAGACGGGACGGAATCGCTGGGCAGCTCGGCGAGCTCGATGAGGCCTCTGCCGAGGCGAGCGGGCGTCTCGAGGACGCGGACGGCGAGATTGCCGAGATGGTCGAACTCAGCGGCCTCGGTGACGAGTCGGAGCTGGCCGAAGCGATCAGGCGCAGCGTCGAGCACCGGGAGCTCACCGAGGAGTTGGCCGGGATCGAACAGCAGCTGCGCGACTCCACGGGCAAGCCGGTAGATCAGGTCATCGAGGACGCGTCCGCGGTCGGTGCGATCGACATCGACGCAGAGCTGGCACAGCTGAAGGGGCGCATCGAGGAGCGGCAGGCAGAGCTCCTCGATCACAACGAGCGCCTCGGCAGGCTCAAGGACCAGCGCTCGAACGTGGATTCGTCGGGCAGGGCGGCCGAGCACTCCCTCGCGGCCCAACAGGCACTGGCCGAGGTGGCTGACGCGGCCGATGAGTACGTCAGGTTGGTGCTGGCCCATCAACTGCTCGAGGAGCAGGTTGCCGCGCTGCGCGATCAGCACCAGGGTCCGCTGTTGCACCGTGCACGGGAGCTGTTCGCCGAGCTCACCCTCGGCCGCTACAGCGGGATCGACACCGACACCGATGAGCGCGGAGAGCCGTTCATCCTCGCACGCGACGCCCAGGACGCGTTGCGGCGCGTCGAGGAGTTGAGCACCGGCACGCGCGACCAGCTGTACCTCGCGATGCGTCTCGCCGCGTTGGAGCAGTACATCGCCCGCAACGGACCGCTGCCGCTCGTGCTCGACGACCTGTTCGTGCACTTCGACGACGAGCGGACCGAGGCCGGCCTGCGGGTGCTCGACTCGCTCGCGGACACCACCCAGGTCCTTCTGTTCACCCACCACGGCCACGTCGCGGATCAGGCCGCCCGAGCGGTACCGGAGAGCCGCCTCACCCTGCACAGGATGTGAGCCGACCTGAGGATGCACCAGCAGGTTTCGAGCGGGTTGCGACCGGGAACGAACCCCGAGGAGTCCCCGCGGCGGACACAGAGCTACGCCGTGGCAGATACACAGCGAAGGCGAGGAACGATGACGACCCAGGTCAGAGACGAACCCGAAAACGACCGCTACGTGGCCGAGGTCGACGGCACCGTCGCCGGTTCAGCGGTCTACCAGGTGCGCGGCGGCAGGTACCTGTTCGTGCACACCGAGGTCGACGACGCCTTTGAGGGCCAGGGTGTGGGATCGGCACTGGTGAGCGGAGCCCTCGACGACGTGCGCTCCAAGGGCGCGCCGGTCGTTCCGATCTGCCCGTTCGTCGCCTCATACATCGAACGCCACGACGAGTATGCGGACCTGGTCGACACCGAGATCGTCGAGATGCTCGACCGACCGAGCCAGGCGTCGGTCGCGCGCTGATCAGACCGGGTCGTAGGAGTCGGCGAGCTCCCTCAGGTCCTTCTTGGAGATCTTGCCGAGCTCCGCGGTGGGGAACTCGTCGAGGAAGTAGACCGCCCGCGGCACCTTGAAGTCGGACAGGGCCTGCCTGCACGCTTCGATGATCGACTCGGCCATCTCCTCCTCGGCAGCGGCGAGGTCGTTGCGGATCACGAACGCGACCGGCACCACGTCGAGCATCTCGTGCGACTTGGCGACCACCGCTATGTCGTCGATGCCCGCGACGGTGCGGCACACGTCCTCGACCTCGCGGGCCGACACGTTCTCCCCACCGACCTTGAGCGCGTCCTTGTCGCGGTCGCAGTAGAAGATGTGACCACCCTCCCCGAGGCGCACGATGTCACCGGTGCGGCACCACCCGTCGTCGGTGAACATCTTCGCGTTCGCCTCGGGGTTGCCCAGGTACTCGAGGAACACCGAGATGCCCCTGACCCCGCGGATCCAGAGCTCGCCCATCTCCCCGACCTCGGCAGGCCGGCCGGCCTCATGGTTGATGATCATCCACTCGTAGCCGGGCGCGACACGGCCCATCGCCATGTCTGGGTAGGTCTCGTGGGGAACGGAACGGATGCAGTGCGCGACCAGCTCGGTCATGCCGTAGGCAGCCATGACCCTCATGCCGAGCCAATCGTCGAGCATCGGCATGATCAACCCGAACACCCCCACCCGCACCGTGTGCTCGGGTATCGGCTCGGCCGCGATGGCCTTGAACACGAACGGGATCAACGAGATGTGGCTCACCCGGTGGGCGCCGATGACCTCCCAGAACCGCGAGGCGGAGAACTTCGGTTGTAGCACCACGGTGCCGCCGACCCCGAGCACGGTCCAGATCGCCCACCCCTGGGTGTTCACGTGGAAGAAGGGCAGGTAGCACAGATAGGTGTCATCGGGTCCGAAATCGATGTTCGTGGGATTCACCTCGGCGGCCCACAGGACGTTGCCGTGTGTGTGCACCACCGCCTTGGGCTTCGAGGTGGTCCCGGAGGTGAACATGATCCCCGCGGGCCGCAGCGCATCCGGGTCGATGCCGGGCAGCTCCGCGGGATCACCCCTGAGATCACCGAACCCCAGCAGGCCCGCGGTGTCGTGATCGTCACTCGGCGCAACACCGGAGTCGTCCTCGGTTACCGCGATCCACCCGAGGCCGGGGCCGGCCTCTGCGATCAACGAGGCGAACTGCGGTTGGGTGATCGCCGCCACCGCACCGGATGCCTCGATGAAGTACTCGAGCTCGGCGGCGACGCTGCGGGTGTTGGTGGTGACAGACACCCCGCCCAACCGGGCGACCGCGTACCAGGCGATGACCGCTTCGGGGCAGTTCTCGGCATGGATCAGCACCGCATCGCCCTCGCCGATGCCCCGTGACGCGAGACCGGCTGCCAGCTCCCTGGTCGCAAGTGAGAACTCCGCGTAGGTCCAACGCTGCGCCGATCCGCCGCGGGGTTCCCACACGAGGAACGTGTGCTCGCCGCGACGCTCCTCGAGGGCGTCGAGCAGCGTCGTGACGTCCTGACCGTGGAACTGGTAGCGGGCCACGGTAGCCGCATCCGGTGAGAGCCCGGTGCTCGTGTCCGTGTGGGTGTTCGTGTCAGCCTCGCTCATGGCGCTCGGTCCCCTTGCTCCTGTCTCGCGCTGTGCAACCCCGCTCGGATGGAGGGGATCGGACAGACCGAAGACTGCCACAACCACCGCATGGCATTGCGATCCTGTTCGGCGTTGCGATCCTGTTCGGCATTGCGATCCTGTTCGGCATTGCGATCCTGTTCGGCATTGCGATCCGGTGTTCGGGGCGGCGGGACCTCGCTAGCCTCGACGTGGTGAGCTCGACCTCGGGCCGTTCTGCAGAAGCCGCTTCACACTGGGACGACGTGTACCGGCGCCACGACGTCGACGAGTTGAGCTGGTTCCGTTCCGAACCGGCCATCTCTGTCGAGCTGATCGGGCGCTGGGCACCGGATCAGAACGCCGCGATCATCGACGTCGGCGCCGGCGCATCCACCCTCGTCGACCGCATCCTGGTGGCCGGCCACCGCGACATCACCTTGCTCGACGTCTCGACCGAGGCCCTGTCGGTGTCTCGCGAGCGCCTGGCCGAGAGTCCGGTGGAACCGGCCTCGGGAGCCGTGGAATGGGTTTGCACGGACCTGCTCGAATGGTCCCCACCGCGCAGCTACGACCTGTGGCACGACCGCGCGGTGTTCCACTTCCTCACCGACGGAGCCGACCAACATGCCTACCGCGACCTCCTGGGAGCTGCGGTCGCGCCGGGTGGTCACGCCATCGTCGCCACCTTCGCCGAGGATGGACCCGAGCGGTGCTCCGGACTCCCGACGGCGCGCTACTCGCCATCGGACCTCGCGGCCGCGATGGGGCCGGGCTTCCAGCTCGTGGATCAGCGACGCGAGGAGCACCTCACCCCCGCCGGTGTCGTCCAGCCGTTCACCTGGGTCGTGCTGTGCGCCCACCAGGTGCCCGGGTCCCGACCCGTGTGATCCTTGTGTAGGTGACTCAACCGGGGTCCGTCAGTCAGCCAGCGCGCATGCGACGCTGGGTGACTCACCTGGGGTGGGTCAGTCAGCCAGCGCACATGCGACGCTGGGTGACTCAGCAACGGCGCATCAGTCGCGCACGCCGCACGCGATACTGCGGTGATGGCGCAGCGCAACGTGCTCGGTGGCGATCTCGAGGAGTGCGGCACCGAACCGCTCACCGGCTTCTTCCGCGACGGGTGCTGCAACTGGTCGCCCCGGAACCACGGCTACCACACGATCTGTGCGGTGGTGACCACCGAGTTCCTCGAACACCAGCGGTCGATCGGCAACGACCTGATCACCCCCAACCCGCACTTCGGCTTCGCCGGGCTGGAGCCGGGCGACCGCTGGTGCGTGACCGCGCGGAACTGGCTGCAGGCCCACCGCGACGGCCGGGCCGCACCGGTGGTGCTGGCCTCGACCAACGAGCGGACCCTCGACATCGTCGAACTCGAGGTGCTGCAGCGCTACGCGGTCGACGTTCCCGGCGATCCGGGCTCACTGGCCGGTGGGGATCCCTGATCCCGCTGCGCTCACTCCGAGGCGTGGGGAACCACGATCACCGGCACCGGTGAGTGGCGCAGCAACTGGGTTGCGACGCGTCCGGCGATGAGACCGTGGAAGCCTCCCTTGCCGCGGGTGCCCACGATCAGGGCGGAGGCACCCCGTCGCGATGCGATGCGAGACAGGGTCTCGGTCGGGTGCCCCGGCTCGATCAACAGGACGTCCTCGGGATGCAGCAGGTCGCCCAGCTCCCGGCGGACGGCCTGTTCGTGATCGTAGGGCTCGCCCTCGGCGGAACCGTCCGCGGGATCCGGACAGAACGCGGCTATCAGCTCGCTGTCGAGCTGGCCGGCCAGACGCTTGGCGACGGCGAGGGCCTGCGCATTGGTGGGTGAGCCGTCGACGCCCACCACCACAGGACCGCTCGTGAGCTCCGCCTCGTCGCTGACGGCCACCACCGGCCGGTCGGTGTGGTGGATCAGGTGATGAGCGGTGTCCTGGCCCCCGAAGCCACCCGAATCGTGTTGACCGACGACCACGTACTCGACGCCCGGCCGGTTGATGCGGGCCGCCAGCTTAGAGTGCGGATCGCCCTCGAGCACCTCGATCGTGGCTGCGCGTGCGCCCGTCTCGGCGACCGTGTCGTGGATCCGGCTCTCCCGCTCGGCCACCAGCTCGTCGTGCTGGTCGGGATCCATCTCCGAGTAGGGCCTCTGGAACACCGTCACCGCGACGAGGTCGTCGTCGCTGTGCCGGGTGAGCATCGCAGCCCACCTGAGGGCC
>CAYVYG010000037.1:0-14330 GCA_964454385.1 uncultured Microthrixaceae bacterium | reverse complement strand
CGGACACTGACGCTGCCGGACACTGACGCTGCCGGACACTGACGCTGCCGGACACTGACGCTGCCGGACACTGACGCTGCCGGACACTGACGCTGCCGGACACTGACGCTGCCGGACACCGACGCGATCGGACACTGAGCTCCCGGACACCGAGCTCCCGGACACCGAGCCCCCGGACACCGAGCCCCCGGACACCGAGCTCCCGGCCACAGTCGCAATCGGAGAACCGACTGCCCGGTCCGGGCCACGGGCCCGTTCAGGGCCGATGCTTCGGCGCGAACTGCTCGGTCATCGACGGGTCGGTCACGGCGCTCGGACCCATCAGCTCCTCGATGCGGCGCATCACCTCATCGGTCAGGTCCACCTCGAGCGCGCTCACGTTGTCGGAGATCTGCTCAGGTCTGCTCGCCCCGATGATCGCTGCGGCCACATCGTCGTGGCGCAGCACCCAGGCGAGCGCGAGCGCAGCGGTGCTGCAACCCAGCATGTCGGCCACCGTCGCGAGCTCCTGGACACGGTCGAGCAGGTCGTCGTTCATCATCAGCGCCATCATCCGCGCCTCGGGGGTGTCGCCCTCCGCGCGCGACCCTCGGGGAGGCGGTTCACCCCGTCGGTACTTGCCGGTGAGGATCCCCTGGGCGAGCGGCGACCAGACGATCTGGGAGATCCCGAGCTCCTGACAGGTCGGCACCACCTCGGCCTCGATGACCCGCCAGATGAGCGAGTACTGAGGTTGGCTGGAGACCAGCGGGATCCGCAGTTCCCCGGCCAGGGTCGCACCCTCGCGGATCTGGGCGGCGGTCCACTCCGACACACCGATGTAGTGGACCTTGCCGGCGCGCACGAGGTCCGCGAACGCGACCATCGTCTCCTCCAAGGGCGTCTCGGTGTCATAGCGATGAGCCTGGTACAGGTCCAGGTGGTCCGTTCGCAAGCGTCGCAACGAGTTGTCACATCCCTCCATGATGTGCTTGCGCGACAGCCCCCTCTCGTTGATCCCCTCACCCGCGGGCCAGTACACCTTCGAGCACAGCTCGTAGGACTCGCGTCGTACCCCCTCGAGCGCCCTGCCCATGACCTCCTCGGCCCTGCCCATCGCATACGCATCGGCGGTGTCGAAGGTGGTTATGCCCTCATCGAGCGCTGCGCGGATGCAGGAGAGGGCCGTGCGGTCGTCGACCTGGTTCCCGTGGGTGACCCAGTTGCCGTACGCGATCGCGCTCACCTTCAGACCGCTGTTGCCGAGGTACCGGTGTTCCATGTCCCCGGGTCTAGCACTCCGGGCACCAGCGGTTCCGGTAGCTTGGCCCACCGTGGACGATCCAGCCGTGCAAGCCGTCCGCGCCGCCACGCGTTCCGACCTGCGGTCGATCGGACACACCCACGGACTCGCGTTCGAGAACGATCCCGTCGCACGGTGGATGGTCGGCGAAAGGCGCGCGAGCGCCACTCGCATAGGCCGGCTCTACCGCGCCCTCGCGCACGGTCACCTACCCGATGGCCTCACCCTGGTCACACCGCGGACCGAGGCCGCCGCGGTCTGGGCGGCCCCGGAGCGGTTCAAGGTGCCGCTGCGACGTTGGGTACCCCACGTGCCCGGGGTCCTGCGCGCGCTTGGTGCATCGGGCTCCGGTCGCCTGTTGTCGATGGCGGAGGTCGAACACCTCCACCCCGGCGAACCGCACTACTACCTGGCGGTGCTGGGCACCCACCCCGCCCACCAGGGCAGGGGCCACGCATCCTCGGTCATGGCACCGGTGTTCGAGCGTGCCGACCGCGAGGGGACCGGGTGCTACCTCGAGTCCTCACGGGAGGAGAACATCGCGTTCTACCTCCGCCATGGCTTCGAGGTGATCGGCACCCACGACCTCGGCGGGGGCACGGGCCCGCGCATGTGGCTGATGTGGCGTGAACCGCACAACCCCGCTGATGGGCTCCGCGGGACGGCTAGCCCCTGAGCACCGCGTCCGATCGATGTGTTCCCTGCTGGGCCCGCAGTGCGTCGAGGAAGCGGTCGGGATCCATCGCACGGGCATAGAGCCAGCCCTGGGCGAGCTCTCAGCCCTCCTCGATCAGCCAGTCCCGTTGGGACTCGGTCTCGACGCCCTCGGCGACGACCCGCAGACCCAGCGTGTGGGCCATCGACAGGATCGCACGGATGATCCCCACCGACACGCGGCTGGCGGGCAGACCGGCCACGAACGACTGGTCGACCTTCACCTCGTCGACGGGCATCTGCTCGATGCGCGACATCGACGAGTACCCGGTACCGAAGTCGTCGATCGACAACCCCACACCCATCGCTGCGAGCGCCCGCATCCGCCGGCTGATCGCGCTGTGGTCGCCCTGTTCGATAGCTTCGCTCTCGGTGATCTCCAAGACGAGCGACCCTGCGGGCAGGTCCGCTGCGCCCAACTGGTTCCGCAGGTGCTCGACCAGGCGTTCGTCCGCGAACTGCTGGGCCGACACGTTGACCGACACCGACGCGAGCTCGAGCCCCTCGGAACGACAACGCTCCAGGAGCTCCACCGCACGACTTATCTGGTCCTCGCCGATGTTGACGATGAGACCGGTCTCCTCGGCCACGTCGATGAACTCCTCGGGAGAGACCGCGCCGAAGACCGGGTGGCTCCAACGGGCGAGGCCCTCACAGGAAACGATCCGGCCACTGCGGACGTCGACCTTGGGCTGGAAGTGGGTCAGCACCGGGGTTCCGTTTCCGACCACCGCGTAGCGCAGCTCGGTCTCGATCGAACGCCGGCGCTCCTGGTGGGCGGCCATCGAGTGGTCATAGGCGACCCAGGTGTCACCGGAGCGCGCCTTTCGCGAGTGCAGCGCGACATCGAGGTGCTCCATCAGCTCGGTGGCACTGGAGGCATCCGAGGGCGCCGAGCACACCGTGGCCGTCGCTGTGAGCGAGACGGATCTGTCACTGACGCGGAAGGGTCGCCGCAGCGCGGCGACGAGCCGCTGGGCGACGACGGCTGCCGCATCGGGGCCTTCGCCCGCCAACAGCACGCAGAACTCGTCCCCGCCGACCCTGCCGAGGGTTCCCGTGCGGACGCTACGGGTCAGACGCTCGGCGACCATCACCAGTAGCTGGTCGCCACGACGGTGACCGATGCTGTCGTTGACCTCCTTGAACCGGTCGAGGTCGACGAGCACCACCGACGTGTCAAGTGCGCCGGGGCGGTTCATGGCGGCCTCGACCATGTCACGCATCCGCTGGCGGTTCGGCAACCCCGTGAGGTGGTCACGCTCGGCGAGCGCCTGCATCTCCGTCGCTGATGCAGCGAGCGCCTCGTTCGCCTCCTCCAGAGCTCGGGCGAACCGCTCGAGTCTGCGGATCCTCGACCACCAGAGATAGCCGCCCACCCCTACGACGGTGAGCAGCGCGCCCAGGAGGAGGATCCACCGACGGGCCGGCTCCGCCAGTGCGGCAGCCGCACCATCGCGGGGCGAACCCGTGATCTGCATCTTCCGATCACCCACGACCACGGTCGCGGAGGCCACCGACGACCCAGCCGCCCGCTGCGTGGACGCCAGCTCTGCGTGCTCACTGCTACCCGGCTGGGCGATCCGGCCATCGACGCGCCCCACGAGGACCCGGTGCCCGTCGCCGACAGCGCTCGAACCTCCGGCGGGGCTGAGCGCGAGGTCGGTCGACCTCGACACCGGGGCCGACACCTGTGCGAAGACCCTCTCCGGGGACACCACCGCAGCGGCTGCGCCGACGAACGCCGCGCGACGGTCAGAAGCCGTCGTGAGCGGGAGCCCGACATCGAACACCGGGTAGAGGAGTCGCACCGAGTCGAGCGAGCCGTCGGGTCCGGGAACCATCTGGATGACACCCGGGTCATCGAGGTTGCGCTCGACCAGAGCGTCGACGAGCCCCCTGTCCTGCGGAGCGCCGCCGGCACCGAGCACGTCGAGCCCGCTCACACCGAGCCCCACGCGCATCTCGGAGGAATCGAACCACGTGACGAGGTACTGATCCCTCTCGGGAGCCGCTCGGGTCGTGCCGTCGGGATCCGCCTCGGTGATACCGGCCACTCCCATCGCGCGCAGTCGCTGTTCGAACGCGGACCGATCCGTACCTGCGACGTGGTCGAGCAGCTGCAGGGAGCGGATCTCGGGATGACCGTCGAGGAACCGGCCGATGAACCGCTCGAACTCGTCGCGCCCCACCTCCTCGGAGCTCATCACGAAGCCCGCGACCGCGGAGACGATCTCGCCGGTGCGATCGAAGTCCGACTCTGCGGCCACATCAGCCGCCTGCACCGCACGGACCGACGCTGCCCGAGCCGACCGTTCGGCGCTGTGCTCGTTGAGCGACCAGGCGGTCACGGTCGACAACACCCCGAGCGCGACGATGCCGGCACTCACCAGGCCCCGGCGCGGCCGGGTCGGCACAACAGG
Source organism: uncultured Microthrixaceae bacterium (assembly GCA_964454385.1). Taxonomy (GTDB): domain Bacteria; phylum Actinomycetota; class Acidimicrobiia; order Acidimicrobiales; family Microtrichaceae; genus JAMLGJ01. The sequence continues at coordinate 9,911 of CAYVYG010000037.1, read as the reverse complement.
ATCGTGGATCACCAATCGCAGGGTAGCGACGTCCCGGCCCAAAGCGACGCGGCGCCGGGCCATCCGCGCCATCGGCGCTGTGACGAAGCAACATCTCTCGGTGGCCGGCATTGGTGATCCTGCGACGGGCGAGCCCCGCGGCGAAGGTGGACCCGATGATCACGACGCCGGTGCCTCCCGGAGCGACGACGCCACGAGGCGCCTCGCTCCGGTCCTGTGGCTGTCGATCGCCGTGATGGTCGTGACACCGTTGATGTCCTCCACCGAGGCGGGCCGGGCGGTGACCACGGTGTTCATCGGAGGTACAGCGGTGATCGCCCTGCACCGCAGCGGTGCTCGACGTTCGGTCCTGCGGGCGGGTGAGGGGATCGTTGCGGTGGTGGTACTGGTCAGCGTCCTGTCCCGCGAGCTCGGCGAAGTGGACGACACGCTGTCGGTGATCAGCCTCGTTCTGTTGTGCCTTCTGTTGCTGATAACCCCTGCGGTCGTCGTGTTCCGACTTGCCATCAGGCCGGCGGTCACGCTGGACACGGTTGCCGGGGCGCTCGCCGCATACGTGCAGATCGGGCTGTTCTTCACGATGCTGTTCCGACTGGTCGGCATCGTCGAGACGACTCCCTTCTTCGCCGAACCGGGCGGATCGAGCCTCATGGACTACGAGTTCTTCAGTTTCGTCACCCTCACGACCCTCGGCTACGGGGACCTTGTGCCGGCGACCGACGCGGGAAAGACCCTCGCGATGCTCGAGGCGCTCTTGGGGCAGGTCTTCCTGGTGACCGTGGTCGCGATGGCGGTCAGCCACCTCGGCAGCCAGCGACGGCCCAGGGAAACCTGAGAAGCGGACCGAAGGATATCAGGAGCCGAGTTGCCCGAACCCGGGTGGCGCTGCGATGATCGGCGCGTCCTCACGACAGGGCGTGCACCCAGGAGGACACCTCTTGATCCCCCGTCTTCCTGGAGTGCATCTTGCGTACGTCACCCGTGCGTCTCGTCTCGTTCGTGTTCGGAACCCTTCTGTCGGCGCACATGTACCTGTTCGTGTCGGCAACCGCTCTTGGCAGCAGCCCCCTGTTCCTGTTGGAGGAGGGCATCGTGGCGGTCACCGGCGTTCCCTTCGGCGTCATCACCGCTGCGACGGGGCTGTTCCTGTTGTCGTTGGCGCTGATCCTACGGGCACCGGTCGGTCCGGGAACCCTCGCCGTGCCCCTTCTGTTCGGCCTCGGCACCGAGGTGCTCCAGCCTCTGGTGCCGAGCCTGAGTGGCCACTCAGCCACCACGCTGGTGATCCGTGTCGCGGTGCTGGTCGCGGCCACCCACCTGATGGCTCTCGGCGGGGCACTCGTTCTCGCCGCCTCCTACGGTGCGGCGGCGATCGATGCCGTCATGCTCGGGCTGTCGTCGCTGTTGCGACGCGACGCGGCGCGGACGCGCGTCGTGATGGAGATCGCGATGGCATCGGGGGGTATCGCGTTGGGAGGTGTCGCCGGCTTCGGAACGGTGCTGGCGGCGCTCATGGTCGGACACAGCTTCGCTCACTGGTCACGCCTGATCGGCCTCGGCGAAGCACCGAGGTGCCGATCGGTCCGTGACCGGATGGCTCACCGACGGCGCACCCCGCGCATCCGCCAGCGCTCCCGTTACGATTGCATCCACCAGACGAGCAGCTCGGTGAAGGGGTCCGGCGCGCAACGGGCACCGGTACCAACAGCAGCGCTCGACACCAGGAGTCGACCGGGTGTCGGTGTGACCTGAACCTCCGGGTCCTCACCGGCGCCACAGGGGGGATGAGCACGCGATGGCCCGATCACTGACGAGTGCCATCCGCTCGCACCCCTGGCGCAGCCTCGCGGGTGTCGCATTGGTGGCTCTTGTGGCCGGCGGCTTCATGTTCCGTGACCTGATCGGCGCCACCATCGCCCGCGACCTCCCGATCGACTACACGCTGCCGAAGGTCCGGCCCCTCGACCCACGACCCGGCGAGGTGGTCTACCGCATCGACGCTGACCGCTCCGAGGTGAGCGTCCGGGTGCGCGAGGTGCTCGCCGGGAACGACAACGAGGTGACCCTCACCACCAACGGGATCGCCGGCGACATCGGCGTGACCGACGCCGACGCCTCCACCGCTCGGTTCAGCGAGATGGCCGTCTCGGTCCACCAGCTCCACAGCGACAACGCACTGCGCGACAAGGTGCTCCAGCACGAGCTCCTCGAATCACACGACCATCGCACCGTCAGCCTGATGGATGCGACGCTCACCTCGGCGGAACCCCTCGGCGGTGAGCATCCGCGAGCGGAGGTCGTCATCGAGGGCGACCTGGTGGTCAAGGGAGAATCGCACCCGGTCACCTTCGAGGGCACCGCCGGGCTGGACGGCGACACGCTGACCGCTGATGCGACCGCCTCGATGAAGATGTCGGATCTCGGCGTCGGGCCGATCAACAAGGTCGGGCTCGTTCAGACCCGCGACGACCTCGCGGTGCACCTCGAGGTGGTCGCGGTGGACGGCCGCCGGTTCACACCACCGACCGGGGTGTCGCTGGGGACCATCGAGGGAAGTGGTTCCGCCGATCCCGACCGCGCCACCGGTGCTCCCTCGTTCGCGAGGGAGATCCGTCCGATCCTCGAGGACAACTGCGTGTCGTGCCACGGCACCGGCGCGATCGGCGCGCAGATGCTCACCCTCGACGATGCCGGCCAGGCCGCGGAGGTGGCCGACGGGTTGGCACTGGTGACCCGCACCGGCTACATGCCACCGTGGCCGCCCTCGGACGAGGGCGTTCCCCTGCAGCATCCCAGGGGCCTCGATCCGGCCGAGATCACCCTGATCGGCGACTGGGCCGAGGCCGGGGGACCACTCGACGTGGAGCGCACGGTCGAGCTGCGCGCGCCTGTCGAACCCGAGGTGGTGACCCCTCGCGCCGACGTGGTGGTGCGACTCCCCGAGCCGTACGTGGGTGACGGCACCAGGGCCAACGACTACCGCTGCTTCGTGTTGGATCCGGGCTTCACCCGCGACGAGATGATCACCGGCTACGAGTTCCTCCCCGACTCACTCGAGGTCGTACACCACGTGCTCGTGTACCGGGTTCCCCGACAGAGGGTCGCGCTCGCCCTGGCCCGCGACGACGCCGATCCAGGCCCGGGGTACGGATGTGGTGACTCTGCGGGCATGAGCACCGGTGGAAGCGGCCTCGTGGGCGGATGGGTGCCGGGACAGCGACCCCGCGACTTCGGCGAGGCCGTCGAGTTGCCGATGGCACCCGGGGACCAGCTCGTGGTCCAGATCCACTACCACTACGAGGGCATGTTGCGGCCTGATCGTTCCGCGATGAACCTGGAGCTCGCCGGTGACCCCTCGACGATCCGTGCGCTCGAACCCCACAGCCTCGTGGGCCCGGTGGAGCTGCCGTGTCCCCTCGAGGAGCGCGACGCGCCGCTGTGTGACCGCGAGGCCGCCCGCGCGGAGGCCTCCACACGCGCCGGCGGAGGTGGGGCGGGCCTCGCCAACTCCACCCACGCGATGTGCGGAACCGACCCGGCGGCGCTCGCGGCCCGCTCCGATGGCTGGACAGCGACCACCGAGTGCACCTTCCCGGTGCGGCGCGACTCCCACATCGTCGACGTGCTCGGCCACATGCACGAGCTCGGCTCGGAGTTCCGCATGACCCTCAACAAGGGCCGGCCCGACGAGACGGTCCTGTTGCACATACCGACCTGGAACTTCGCCTGGCAGCTCAACTACCAGCCCGTCGAACCGGTGGCCGCGCACCGCGGCGACACGGTGACGATCGAGTGCAGCTGGGATCGCACCCTGCGCCACGACCCACAGCCGCGTTACATCTTCTTCGCCGAGGGCACCGAGGACGAGATGTGCTTCGCGACGATCACCGAGCTGCCCGACGAGCCCGTCCGAACAGCCTCGCCGGGCGCTGACTGACACGGCGCTGACTGACGCGGCGCTGACTGACGCGGCGTTGACTGACACTCAGTCCCCACCGGGGTCTTCGCGGCGTGTGTAACCGTCGGTGGTGGTCGACCTCTGGCGCTGAGGGGTGGTTGCACCGGTGGTTGTCGGCTCGGCGGGTTCGTCGGGGTCGACCTCGATCCGCCGATCGGCTCCGCCGGAGCGGAACGATTCGTTCACCAGGCTTCGACGCACCACGAAGTCCCCTCCGGTGCCGATGAGCTCGATGTTGTCGATCGCAACCAGTCGAGCGCGGTCGTCGAAGCGCAGCACCTGTGCCTGGTAGGGCTGGTCGGTCTCGACGGTGAGCGAGCCGAGGCCGGTCGCCCCCGTCGAGCCGACCACGGCGATGATCGTGTCGTCCTGCACGGATGTGACGGTGCGGTGCAGATGGCCCGCGATCACCACCGGCACCTCTCCGGAGACAGCACCGGCCATCGCCGGGTTGTGGATCGCGACCACATCGGGGTCGTAGCGCGCGACGAGCCCCTCGAGGTCCGGTTCGGCCGCCTCCATGATCCGTGCGCGCTCCTCTCGGGGCACCGTCCGGGTGGTCGTGATCACCGGATCGTCGAACCCCAGGATCCGCACACCACCGACATCGGCCACCCGACGGTCGATCGCGGTGACACCCGGTGCAGCGGCGATCGCACGGCGGTTCGCGGTCGAGTCGTGGTTGCCCGCCACGAAGTAGTAGGGGACTCCGAAGTCGCCGAACAGCTCGCTGAAGGGCTCCTCGATGGGTAGCCCGAACGAGGTCGTGTCACCGGTGTCGACTATCGCATCGACCTCGAAGGACCGGGCCAGATCACCCACGAGGTTGACCCCGATCGGATTGAGGTGGATGTCCGAGACGTGCAGGATCGCCACCGAACCCTCGCTGCGTGCGATGTCGGCGGTGGTGGAAGCCGAGTAGAGGTTCGTGAGGCGCTCGGCCAGCACGTCCACGCGGGCATCCAACCCGCTCGCGTCACCCGAGGTGACCGAGGCCAGAAGTGGTCCTCCCAGCGCCAGGGACCCGTCGTAGGTGGGTTCCTCGAAGCGTCCGGCATCGAATCCGATCGCCACCGAAGCGGCGGTGGCACCGATGCCCACCGCGCCGAGCAGCGCTGCCGCGACAATGGTCCGCAGGCTGCGTCGCGGAAGCACTGCGCCGGCGAGGGCTCCTATCACCGCGCCGCTCACGAGCAGTCGCAACAGCGCCGAGATGACCGCACCCGGCAGGTCCTCGCGCACACCGGCCTCGATCGTCTCGGCATCCAGACGACCGCCGCCGGTGATGACGGGCTGCACGTCCAACTCCCTCAGCTCCGCGGTCACCGCGACCGGTGAACGGTGTGTCGGGGCCCGCACCCTGCCCAACGGTGGCAGGGACAGGGTCGTGGAGCCCACCAGCGCGGGACCCACCCCGATGCTCACCACTCCGGGGCCGATCCGGTGCTGGCCGGCGGGTACCAGCGGCACGATCAACACGGTCACCCCGAGCACCCACAGCACCCAGATCCCACGACGCACCCAGATCCCACGACGCAGCCAACGTGACCGAGGCGGTGCTGCGGAGCCATCGCGGCACTGGTTCCCACCGGGCAGTCGCTCATCGTCAGCCATCGACACCGATTCTGTCCGATCCCGCGCCGGACGCACTCCGATCAGCTATTGCGACCACAGGCACGAGATGGCCGTGCTCGGGATGACCGTGCTCGGGATGGCCGTGCTCGGGACGAGCATGGCCCAGACGAACCAGGCCCGATACGAAGCATGGCCCCGGCTGCTCCCCCAGGAGCCGGGGCCATGTTCCGGAGTGAGCAGTCCCCCCGGCTCCACCCCGACCCGGTATGAAACCGTCACTCCCGTGCCACCGATACAACACCATGTCGAACCGACATGCAATGAGAATCATTCACATGCTTCTCTCAGCGTTCGTACGCGCGCTGAGCGTGACATGGCTCACCACACCCGGCGTCGACAGGACCGGATCCGGATCGCAGCGCTGGATCGCGACGCCCGGATCGCAAGGGTCAGTCGTGGGGTGGGGAATCGCTGCTGGCGGTCAGCTCTTCGTAGACCTCGAGGATCCGGGGCGCCAGCCACTCCGCCGCCCGCAGCGCGCCGTCGTTGCTGAAGTGCACACCGTCGGGTCGCAGGGTGTTGTCGTCGGGTTGCGATGCCACCCATCCGGCGAGGTCGACCACCGCAACGCGGTCTCTCGAAGCGGCCACCTCGTCGATGATCCCCCCGAACGCCTGCATCCTCGCGGGATCGGAGGCCGGGTAGGGCGAGGGTGGATCCCGACCGTCGGTGCGGCCGAACGAGACCGTCGGTGGCGCGAGGATCACGACCACCTTGTGATGCGCCGCCAGCACGTCGACCGCAGCCGCGAGGCGTTGCTGCATCACCGCGCGGAGCTCCGGTGAGGTCGCGACCGACAGGAATTCCCCAGCGGGGTCGAGCTTCTGATCTGCGACCTCCCACGGTCCCAGTTGGATGACCGCGACATCACCCGGGTCGGCCTCTGCTGCTGCCGCCCAGTCCTCGAGCCAGGTGTCGCACTCCGGGCGGATCCCCTCGACCTGGTCGGTCCGTCTGCGCTCGGTGCCGGTGAGCAGTCCACAGCCGAGCTCCACGAAGCCTCCCTCGGAGACGAACTCGTCCGGGTGCTCGCGACTGAGCGTCGACATGCCCATCCCGGTCAGCAGCGCCGTGGAGTCTCCGTAGAACCGGATCCGGGGAGCCTCGGACTTCTCCTGCGCGGCGGTCTGGTCCAAGAAGCGGTCCCAGGCCTGCTCGCGATCGAAGGTGGTGGTGTCGCCCGCGGACACGTCACGGTTGAACGCCGAGGTGACCGCGACCACCAGTCCCGCGGTGAGGACCAGACCTGCGATCGCTACCGGGAAGATCCGGGTGCCGGGGATTCGCCGTCGCTCACGGACCGGCATCTCGATCAACCGGCCCGAAACCGCTGCGGCCACGAATGTCGCCAACAGAGCCACCACCATGCGGGTCCAGCCGCCCATGTCGCTGTGCTGTCGCAACCAGACCAGGATCGGGTAGTGGAACAGATACACCGCGTAGGAGACCACACCCACCCACACCAGGGGTCGCCATGCGAGGATGCGGTGCAGCGGACCGGCCGGCGCCAGGGCCGAGACCACCACCGCGACGGTCACCAGCGCGTAGACGCTCAGGCCCCCGCGGTACAGCACGGGGGTGTCGAGACCGATCAGCGCCCAGGACGCCATCAGTGCGGCCAACCCGAACGGACCGATCCAGGCAGCCACCGTCGCACCGCGCGGCCCGAGGGGCTCCTCGCGGCGCATCCACCACAGCCCAAGCAGCGCTCCGATCAACAGCTCGGGCAACCGGGCGCCGGTTCCGAAGTAGAGCCGGTCGGTGGGTTCGCCGGAGGCTGCCAGCCAGTTGGCCCAAAGCAGGGATGCGACCGACAGCCCGACGAACAGCCCCGCGAGGACCCGTCGCGATCCGCGGGTGACCACCAGGGCGACGAGCACGACCAGTGGCAGCACCAGGTAGAACTGCTCCTCGATCGCGAGGCTCCAGAAGTGGGTGAACGGAGAGGGGCTCTGGAACATCGCTCCGTACGCGTCCCCGGCGAGCACGAACCGCCAGTTGGCCACGTAGAACGTCGCCGAGAGCGCGTCGGGCCTCAACCTGAGCCACTGGTTGGTGTCCGCCAACCAGATCGAGGCCACCGTTACGAGCGAGATGACGGTGAGTGCGGCCGGCATCAGACGTCGCAGGCGCCTCTCCCAGAAACCCCGAAGCGAGATCGTCCCACTGCGGTTGTGCTCGGCGACCATCAGCGAGGTGATCAGGAAGCCCGACAGGGTGAAGAACGTGGACACGCCGAGGAACCCACCCGGAGCGAAGCCCAAGTCCGCGTGGTATGCGAAGACCGCGAGCACGGCGAGCCCCCGCAGCCCGTCGAGCGAGCGGTGGTGGGCGAGCTTCGTGGGCCTGCGCGCGGCGCGGCGCGTCCGCACCACGCGCAGCGGTTGGTGCTCCGCGAGCTCTAGCGCCACGCCGTGACCTCTAGCAGCACGCGGGGAGCTCGACCGCTTCTGTTGGCATGGCGCGAGCCTACGTTAGGTCCGAGCCCGGTTTGCAGAGGGCCCGCTTGCAGAAGAGGGCCCGCCTGCAGAAGAGGGCCCGCCTGCAGAAGAGGGCCCGCTTGCACAGGGCACCTCGCACAGGACCGCCCTCAGACCGGGGCCAGGTCGCCCGGGGAGCTCCGCGGCGCCGGCAGGAGCAGCCACGCGATCGCAGCGGCCAGGACCGGTACCGCCAGCACCAGCGCGCCCGCTGCTGCCAGCTCGGGTGACCAGAGGATCTCCGTGAAGCCCACGTACGCGGTACCGGAGGTACCGACGAGGATCCCGATGACCCCCACGACCGCTCCCGCCACGACGCCGCACAGGCTGAGGACGCCCGCTGTCGCTGCCGAGAGGCGCCTGCGATCGGCGCTGGCCGCTCCGAGCAGATGGAGGACCCTGGCGGCCTCGCCGTGTTCGCGTCGGTACACCGCCGAGGACACCAGGGCCATCGCCAGCAGCGGAACGAACCACAGCAACGACGACTCCGCCCATTGCACCCCCGCCTGCGCCGGGGCCGCTCGGACCCCTGCGGACTCCAGGGTCGCAATCGCCTCGAGGAGTCGTCCGTCGTCGGTCACCACGTCGACATCAGCACGGGCGAGCAGTTCCGCGACCTGCTCGAGAGAACGCTCATCGAGCGCGCCCGTGGGCCCCACCAGAGCGGGTCTGCGGTCGACCAGCAACGACTCATCGGGCATCGCCGGGGCAAGCGCTACCCCTTCGGCACCCGGAACACGGACCGGGGCTCCCGAGACAGCCACACCGGCGATCCGCGTGCCCGGGTTCACCTCGACCGCTGCGGTCACGACCTCGCCCGCGTCCAACAGGCTCTCGACCTCGGGGAGTTGACCCGCGCCGTGCGCGGAATCCAACAGCGCGATCGTCGGCGCGAACCCGGACGGACAGATGCTGCACGGCCCGGTGTAACGCCCGAACGTCGCGCTCACGACTGACATGCCCGCCGAGGCGAGCTCCCGGCTCAGCGTCGCGAGGTCGGTCCCTTCGACGGGCTCCGAGCCGCGCTGGGTGATCGCCGGCGATCCGGAGTCGACCATCACGGTGGTGACCGCAGGCAGGTCGGGCCCCGAGTCGGACCCCCCCGGCGTGAGCTCATCGGGGATCTGCATCGAGGATCCATCCTCCATCACGATCGTCGGGGTGGGCACGACCGCCGTCGGTGTCGGGCCCCCGGAGCCGGATCCGGCGACACCGTAGTGCGACGAGGACGCGGCCCGCTCGTACCCACCCACGGATTCGAAGCGCGCCTGGGCCGCGGCACCGACCAGGACCGCAGCCCAGAGCGCGATCAGCACCACCGTGGCAACCGCCCCGGCGGGCCGTCGCACCACCTCGCGCAGCACGACGCGGCCCGTCGGACGACGCGACAGCACGGCGCGGACCGTGAACCCGACGAGGCCCACGATGGCCAGGAAGGAACCGACCACCACGATGATCACCGACGCCGCACCGAAGCTCGCTATCAGCCCGGTGTTGGCCTGCCACCGCTGGGCGAGCACGGCCAGCACGATCACCAGTCCCACCAGGGCCGCGGTCGAAGAGGTCCGCGAGGCGGTGATCGGACGCCGTCGGATCCGTGCCCGATCGAGCAGCGCCGGGATCGGGCTCAGCCGGGCCGATCTGGTGAACCAGAGCGCTCCGAGAGATCCGCATGCGATCACGAACACGACCGCGAGCACGGCCATCGGCGCGGAGAACCCGAGCGCGATCGCGAGGTCCCACCGGAGTGCCCGCGCCGTCACCCACAGTGGGGACACGACGATCGGAAGGAGCGCACCGAGGATCGCTGCGGGCAGTGCCACCGCGAGCGTCTCGGT
>CAYVYG010000036.1:6900-14489 GCA_964454385.1 uncultured Microthrixaceae bacterium | reverse complement strand
GGTTCGGTTCCGTTTGCTCCGCGTCGTCGTCCCCAGGAGAGGACGCGGGTTCACGGTATCCGGTGTCGACATCTGCGACACCGGGAAGTGCAAGCACGATTCCTCTGCGAGGCGTGTCGTATTCCTGCACGACGAAGGACCTGACCTCTCCGAGGCTGAGGTGTTCACGGGGGCTGCGTGGTGGCGGGTCGGCCATCGACTTGAGCGGCACGTAGCAGCGGACGCCGTCGATCTCCGCGTAGGCGCCGTGCGAGGTGAACTCAGCGACCTCGGCTTCGATCGTCGCTCCCGGTTGGTGGTCGGTGATGAACCCCAGGAACGCAGTCGGGGAGTTGATCGGCTCGGGCTGCTTGTCAGCACCACGGTGTCCCTTGTCCGTCTGGCCGTCCTGCTTTGGGGCCCGGCCTCCGGTGTTCGCGGACCGCGCGCCTCCGGATGTCCCCTCAGCAGTCCCGGACCTCTTCTGCGGAGCTTTCCCGGCGGGCGGCTTCCCCGCCGCCTTCTTCCCGGCAGGGGCCTTCTTCCCGGCAGGGGCCTTCTTCCCGGCAGGGGCCTTCTTGGCCGGTGCCTTCTTCCCAGCTGGTGCCTTCTTGGCGGGGGACTTCTTGGAGGCGCCGGACTTCCCACGTCCGTCTGACCCGGCCTTCTCGGCCTTCTTGCGCTTGGCCTCCGCGGTTGCCCGACGGCTCTTGGGCCCCTTGACCGGAGTGCGGTCGACGAACACCCAACCGACCCCCGGCACCGGCTTGCCGCCTATCAGCCGGCTGTCCTCGAACAGCCACGGATGATCGGGATGGAACTCCTGGAAGGAGTCGTTCGACAGGACCGTCGCTCCGCTGCGCTCCGCGATCATCAACACGAACGCGTCACCGCGGCCGACGGTGCCGGCCGGCGGCACCAGGATCTCCCCGGCCTGCACAGCTGCTTCGTACTCGTCTCGCTCGCTGGGGTCGATCCGGTTGGGGAAGGTCGCGTCGACCACCACGACCACGTTGTCGAAGCTCTGTTCGGCTAGGAACGCGCGGACTGCCTCGTCCAGCTGTGCGAGCGAAGGTTCGCTTCGCCCCTCGGTGGCGATGTTGGACCCGTCGACGACGAGATGGGTTTCGCTCATGACGTGCTCAAGTGAAGCATCTCGAAGCACGCGAGTCGCGTTTTGGCCGATGGGATAGCTGCCCACTTGTCGATCGGAGGCGCTGCACCAATACCATCGCAGCGATGCTGCGCGCGGTGTTGTTCGACTTCGGTGGGGTGATCCTCACGAGTCCCTTCGAGGCCTTCGAGGCCTACGAGCACAGGGTCGGTCTGCCCGCGGGCACGATCAGGTCCATCAACGCGACCAATCCGAACGACAACGCCTGGGCGCGCCTCGAGCGCTCCGAGGTCGACCTCCAGGGGTTCAGCGCGCTCTTCGAGGCGGAAGCCGCTGCGCTCGGCCACGAGGTTTCGGGTGCCGAGGTGCTCGCATGTCTCCACGGCGAGGTGAGACCGGAGATGGTCGGTGCAATCGAAGCACTCCGGGAGAGGTTCTCGATCGCGCTTCTGACCAACAACTTCGTCTCTGGCACACCCGAGTGGTCCAGTGGTGGGTCCTTCGCTTCCTTGTTGGGACTGTTCGACGTGATCGTCGAGTCCTCCGAGGTCGGTTGCCGCAAGCCCGAGCGGCGCTTCTACGAGATCGCACTGCAGCGTCTGGGGATCGAGGCCCACGAAGCCGTGTTCCTCGACGATCTGGGGATCAACCTGAAGCCTGCCGCCGCCATGGGGATGCTCACGATCAAGGTCACCGATCCGGCGCTCGCTCTCGAGGAGCTGTCGGAGGCGACCGGGATGCCGCTGGGAGGTTGAGGTCGCGGCCTGCGGATCCTCAGAACGGCTCGAACGCCGCGTGCAGGATCATCTCCTGTTCCTGCAGGTGGATGGCGTGGCTCCCGGTGGCGGGCGATCCCTCCGCTGAACGGCTCACGCGCTGGATCGCCAGACGGTCACCGAAGTCGGTGTACAGGTGGCCCTTCGCGTAGTTCCAGGCACCCATGTTCTCGGGTTCCTCCTGCAGCCAGACCAGCTCGGTGCAGTTCGGGTACCGAGCCAACTCGGCCGCCAAGAGCTCGGTTGGCCACGGGTAGAGCTGCTCCACCCGTAGGACCGGCACCGCCAGCTCACGTTCGTCGCGCTTGGTGGCCGCCTCCACCGCCACCTTGCCCGACGCCAGGACCACCCGCTGTGCAGCTGCGTCGGTGACCGTGGCGTCGGGGATCACCTCGCGAAAGGACCCGGTGGTGAAGTCCTCGAGGGAGGACTGCCAGCGACGATCGCGCAACCCCGACTTCGGCGTCGCCACGACGAGCGGCTTGCGCACCTCGCGGTGGATCTGACGGCGCAGCAGGTGGAAGAACTGAGCCGGGTTGGTCGGTTGGCAGACCTGGATGTTGTCCTCGGCGCACAGGATCAGGAACCGCTCTAGGCGGGCCGAGGAGTGCTCGGGCCCCTGGCCCTCGTAGCCGTGGGGCAACAACAGGGTCAATCCGGAGTGCTGGTCCCACTTGTCCTCGGCTGCGACGAGGAACTGGTCGATCACGATCTGCGCGCCGTTGACGAAGTCGCCGAACTGCGCTTCCCAGATCACCAGGGCGTCGGGGTTGACCAGCGTGTAGCCGTACTCGAAGCCGAGCGCCGCGTACTCCGACAGCAGCGAGTCGTAGACCCAGAACTCCGAGCCGCTCTCGTGCGCGATCGCGGCCAGGGGTACGTGCTCGGCCCCGGTGCGGTAGTCGAACAGGGTCGAGTGGCGGTGCGAGAAGGTCCCGCGACGCGAGTCCTGTCCCGCGAGGCGCACCGAGGTGCCCTCCGCGAGGATCGATCCGATCGCGAGTGCCTCGCCGAGGGCCCAGTCGACGGTCCCCTCGGAGAACATCTCGGTGCGCCGCTCGAACTGCTTCTTCAGCTTCGGGTGCATCGTGAATCCCTCGGGCACCTCGTCGAGCGCCGTGCAGACGCGCTCGAGGGTGTCGCGATCCACCCCGGTCGCGACGCGGGGCAGCACTCCCTTGTCGGGAGGGTGCGGCGCCGCGACGACCTGGGACTCCGGAGCGGTGGAGCGTGTCTGGTCGAGTGCCTCCTGCAGGCGCGACTGGAAGTCCTCGAGCGCGGACTCGGCCTCGTCGAGGGTGATGTCGCCGCGGCGCACGAGGTTCTCGACGTATGTCTTGCGCACGCTGCGCTTGGAGTCGATCGTGCGATACATGCGGGGTTGGGTGTAGCTCGGGTCGTCTCCCTCGTTGTGGCCGTGACGGCGGTAGCAGACCATGTCGATCACGACGTCCTTGTGGAACCGCTGGCGGTATGCGAACGCCAGCCGGGCGACCCGCACGCAGGCCTCGGGATCGTCGCCGTTGACGTGCAGGATCGGCGCCTGGACCGACTTGGCGATGTCGGTGCAGTACTCCGATGACCGGGCGCTCTCGGGAGGGGTGGTGAAGCCGAGTTGGTTGTTCACCACGATGTGGATCGTCCCACCGACGCGGTAGCCGTGGATCTGGCTCATCGACAGCGTCTCGGCGACTACGCCCTGGCCTGCGAAGGCGGCGTCGCCGTGCATCAGCACCGGCAGCACCGGGTAGGGGTGATCCTCCTGGGGGGGGATCTGGTCCATGCGCGCGCGGGTCATGCCCTCGACCACCGGGTCGACCGACTCGAGGTGCGACGGGTTGGCCGCGAGGTGCAGCGGGATCTGCGCTCCGGAGCGGGCCCTGAAGGTACCCTCCTGGCCGAGGTGGTACTTGACGTCGCCCGATCCCTGGATCGAATCCGGGTCGAGGTAGCCCTCGAACTCGCGGAACAGCTGGCTGTAGGCCTTGCCCACGATGTTGACCAGCACGTTGAGGCGACCCCGGTGCGGCATGCCGATCATCGCGCTGTCCATGCCTTCATCGGCGGCCGACTCGAGCACTGCGTCGAGCAGCGGGATGAGTGACTCGGCACCCTCCAACCCGAAGCGCTTCTGGCCCAGGTACTTGGTGCCGAGGAACTTCTCGAGTGCTTCGGCGCCGTTCAGCCCGGCGAGGATGTGGTGCTGGTCCGAGACGTCGAGATGGGTGGAGGCACCCTCGACCTGCTCCTGGATCCAACGCTTCTCCTCGGGGTCCTGGATGTGCATGTACTCGATGCCGATGGTTCGGCAGTAGGCGTCGCGCAGCACGTGCAGGATGTCTCCCAGTGCCATCCTCTCGGTGTCGCCCACGCGGGCGTAGATGCCCTGTGCGCCGCCGGTCAGGTAGCGCCGATCGAGGTCCCAGATCGTGAGCCCGTAGGTCGCGGGATCGAGCTCTGAGTGCATCTCGGGTGGTTCAGCCGACAGGGGATCGAGGTCCGCTATCAAGTGGCCACGCACCCGGTACATGTTGATCAGGGTGGAGACCTGCATCTGCTTTTCGACCTGGGTTTCCTCACGGTCGCCCGCGTTTACGTCGCGGCGCCACCGCACCGCCTCGTAGGGCACCCCGAGAGCCGAGAAGACCTCGTCGTAGAACCCCTCCTCGCCCAACAGCAGTTCTTCGACCTTCTTGAGCAACAACCCGGACTCGGCCCCCTGGATGATGCGGTGGTCATAGGTCGATGAGATGGTCATGACCTTCGAGACCCCGAGGTCGGCCATCGTCTGGGGGTCCGAACCCGCGAATCCGGTCGGGAACGCGAGGCTTCCCACGCCGATGATCGCGCCCTGTCCGGGCATCAGCCTGGGCACCGAACGCTCGGTCCCGATCGTGCCGGGGTTGGTGAGCGTGACGGTCACCCCCGCGAAGTCGTCGACGCTCAACTTGTTGGTCTTGGCCTTGCGGATCATCTCGTCGTAGGCGGCCGTGAACTGACCGAAGTCCATGGTGTCCGCCTCGCGGATGCACGGAACGATCAGGCTGCGGGACCCGTCGCGCTTCTCGAGGTCCACTGCGAGGCCCAGCCCCACGTGCTCGTGGCGGACCAACCGGGGCTCGTCATCGGGTCCGGTCACGAACGATGCGTTGCATGCAGGGACGTGTTCGCTCATCGCTTTCACGAGCGCGAAGCCGATGATGTGGGTGAAGCTCACCTTGCCGCCGCGGGTGCGGCCCAGGTAGCCGTTGATGACGCTGCGATTGATCTCGAGCAGCTTTGCGGGGACCTCGCGGTAGGAGGTCGCGGTCGGCACCTCCAGGCTGGCCGCCATGTTCGCGACGATCCGCTTGGCCGCGCCCCTCAGCTCGACCCCGGGCGGCTCGTCGGCTTTCGGTTCCTCTGTGGCAGGCTCCCGGGTGGGCTGTTGCTTCGGGCCGGGCTTCTCTGTTGTCCTGTCCCGGGCGGCCTGCTCCTGTGTGCGCTGATCCTGTGTGGTCGCAGAGGAGGTTGCGGATCCGGGCGAGCCGGAACCGGCTCCGTCGGTGGTCGGTGCCCGTCGGGGGGCGAACGCGTCCGGAGGACCCGGCGCTGCGACCGTTGCGGCGCCTGAGCCGTTGGTCCGGTCGGATTCCGGTTGCTCGGCGGCCGCGGGGGCTCTGTCGTTGATCTCCTCGGGGATCTCCTCGGGTGCCTGAGCGCGCTGGGTGCCCGGTGGCGAGTAGTCCTCGAAGAAATCCTGCCAGTTGACGCTGACCGACGACGGGTCCTCGCGGTACTGCTCGTACATCTCCTCCACCAGCCAGGCGTTGGGCCCCACGGGCTCATTGGCTGGCTGTTCGGTGGGAGAGGATGGCTGGCTCACGTCCCCGAGCCTACAGGGGGTCGACTCGGGCGGGTCCGAGGCCCGGCGACACCGCGGCGTCATCGAGGGCGATATGGTGCGCGCCGTGCTGATCGCGACCTGGAACGTGAACTCTCTCAAGGCCCGCATGCCGCGGGTGACCGGGTGGCTCGAGCAGTTCGCCCCCGACGTGTTGTGCCTGCAGGAGACGAAGCTCGCGAACGATGCGTTCCCGGCTGTGGAGTTCAACGCGCTCGGCTACGAAACGGTCCACCACGGCCAGGGTCGCTGGAACGGTGTCGCGATCCTCTCGCGGGTCGGTATCGACGAAGTGGTCACCGGCTTCGACGACGGGCGGGAGCCCGACGCCGACGCGCGGGCGCTGTGGGCCACCTGCGGTGGCGTTCGGGTCTGTTCGGTCTACGTGCCCAACGGCCGTGAGCTCGGCCACGATCACTACCGCTACAAGCTCGACTGGTTGGGGAGGTTGAGGGAGCACCTCGACCGCCATCACGACCCTGACGAGGAGCTGGTCGTGCTCGGTGACTGGAACGTCGCTCCCGAGGACCGCGACGTGTGGGATCCGGCGCGTTTCGAGGGGTGCACCCATGTGAGCGGACCGGAGCGCGAGGCCGTTGCGAAGGTGGCGGGGTGGGGTCTGGTCGACACGCTTCGACAGCGCTACCCGGACGAGGGTGTGTTCAGCTACTGGGACTACCGCAACGGCGACTTCCACAAGCGGCGCGGCATGCGCATCGACTACCTGCTGGCCTCGGCTCCTTTGGCCCGCCGCAGCGCGGGCGACCTCATCGACCGCAACGCCCGCAAGGGTTCCAAGCCGTCGGATCACGCTCCGGTGATCGGGCGCTTCGACTGAGGAGACCTGCGGTGTCGAAAGGCGACTCGACGGACGGCGTGACAGCGGAGCCGACAGACGGCCCCGACCCTGCTGCGAGCGAGCGACGATCCGAGGGCGATGGGGCGCCGGTACGCAGCGTGAGGGTCGATGGGCTGACCTCCCTCGGCGATACGCCCGAGCGGATCCAGCGTCGCCGGCTGGCCTCGGCCGCGCGTGAGGTGATCACCCGGTTGGTCTCCACCACCGCCGGGCCCGATGAGCTCTCCGATGCAGCGGATCGCCTCGAGGCCATCTCGGAGCTGCTCGGTGAGCTTCCGGCCGGGCAGGGCTACGAGGGCTTCTCGGAGGCCGCGAACGCGGGCCCGGCGCTGCGAGCGGTGATGTCTCTGGCTGCGGGCGCCCGCGGTGGGGACACAGGCACCGGTGACACAGGCGCCGATGACACCGGAGCCGATGACGCGGCATCCCTGGCGTCCCTGCCCGAAGCCGAGTGGTTCGCGTTCTTCGATCACGGTCCGCTGATCGGGTTGTCGAACCCGCTCTCGCCGCCGCTGGTGCTCGGCTATGACTCAGCGGATCCGACTCGGATCCGCGGTGAGGTCAACTTCGGTCCGGCCTACGAGGGCCCGCCCGGTTGTGTCCACGGCGGGTACGTCGCTGCGGTCTTCGACGAGCTTCTCGGCGCGGTCCAGTCGATGTCGGGCAACCAGGGCATGACCGCTCACCTGGGCGTCGACTATCGCAGCCCCACACCTCTGGGCGAGGACCTCACGATGCTGGGCTGGGTCGAGCGGACCGACGGTCGCAAGATCTGGACCCGGGCGACGTTGCACTCCGGCGAGCAGCTCTGTGCCGAGGCGGACGCGATGTTCGTCACTCTGCGACCGGGGGGTTTCCGAAACCTGCTCGAGTCGAGGAGATGACCCGTCGTTCGGGTGTTGGCTCGGTTCGCTTCGCTCGCTGTGTTGGCTCGGTTCGCTTCGCTCGCTGTGTTGGCTCGGTTCGCTTCGCTCGCTG
>CAYVYG010000036.1:0-6800 GCA_964454385.1 uncultured Microthrixaceae bacterium | reverse complement strand
TGTTGGCTCGGTTCGCTTCGCCCACTGGGGTTCGCTTAGCTCGCTTCGCCCACGAGACGCAACAGGTCGGGTCCGAACCGCTCGGCCTTGACCGGGCCGATCCCGGGCAGGTCCAACAGCTCGTCGATGCTCGCCGGGCGCGCACCTGCAACCGCGCGAAGCGTCGCGTCGCTGAACACTACGTAGGCGGGCACGTCCGCCTTCGACGCCTGGTTGCGCCGCCATGCCCGCAGCGACTCGAACAGTGCCGCGTCCCGTTCGCTCAGCTCGTCCTCCGCGCGGCCGCTGGAGCGCCGGCGGGTAGCGGAGCGTTCGCGAAGGCGCGACCGCGCGGTCGCGGCGTTGCGCGCGACCTCGTCGCGCCCGGGCCTGCGAGCGGGAGGACCGAGCCCCCGACGGATGTCCTCGATCCACGGTGAGGGGGTCCGCCGAACCGTGCGGCTGCCGAATGTCCGGCTCTCGGCGTGGTAGCAGTGCAGCTCGTCGCGGGCCCGGGTGAGAGCCACGTACAGGAGCCGCCGTTCCTCCTCGATCGCCTCGGGGTCCTCCTCGGCGTGGTGGATGGGCACGAACCCCTTCTCGAGGCCCGCAACGTGCACGATCTGCCATTCGAGTCCCTTGGCGGCGTGGAACGTGACGATCTCCACCGCGTCACCGCTGTGATCGGTGTCGCGCAGGGTCGCGTGAAGCCACGCCGAGAAGTCACCGGGTGAGCCGTTCGGGTCCAGTGCCAGGTACTCGTTGCCGAGGCGTACCAGTTCGGAGAGGTTGGCGCGGCGCTGTGCGTTCAGATGCGGTTCACCGTCGGGTGTGCCCCCGGTGTCCGGAGCGCGCTGCGGGGCGTCGCTCAGACGCTCGCAGTCGACCACGAAGTCACGCACCGAAAGCGCCCTGCGCAAACGGGCGAGCGCCTCGGTGACCTCGGGTTGGTCGAGCAGAGATCCCCCTCCTCGCACGCGGTGGGGGATCCCCGCCGCGCTGAATGACTCCGAGAGCACCGCGGCCTGTGAGTTGGTGCGAACGAGCACTGCCTGTGATCGCCACGCTTCCCCCGGACGCCGGAGGTCGCGGCAGTTGCGTACCACCGCCCTGGCCTCTGCGCGGTCGTCGCCGAACTGGCGGATCACAGGGGCGCGCCCGGGAGGCCGGTTGGCCCGCAGCGCCATCACCTGTGCGTGGCCGGAGGCGAGCACGGCGTTCGCTGCTGCCAGGATCTCCGGGGTGCTGCGGTAGTTGTCGGAGAGGGTGAGAGTGGTGGATCCGGGGAAGAACCGCTCGAAATCGACGAGGTAGCGGGCGTCGGCGCCGTTCCAGGTGTAGATCGCCTGGTTCGGGTCACCGACCACGCAGAGGGTCGACTCCGATCCCAACCAGGCGCTCAGTAGCGCGTGCTGGAGGGGGTTCACGTCCTGGAACTCGTCGACGTAGATGTGCCTGAAACGCCACCGTCGAGCGGTCGCGTAGACGGGGTCCGCCCGGAGGTCACGCGTCGCGAGGCGCAACAGGTCGTCGAAGTCCACCACCCGGCGACGCTTCTTGGTCTCGCGGTACCTGGCGAACAACTCGGCCATCACATCGGGTTCGAGCGGTGGATCCCGATCAGCCGCGACAGCGGCCGCGGGGTAGTCCTGGGGCTCCACCAACCGCGCGGAGGCCCACTCGATCTCCGCGGTCACGTCGAGGGGCAGGGTGCGTGGGCCCGACGGGCAGAGGCGGGCGATGAAACCGACCTTGCGGTCGAGGAGCTCCGGTGGGCGGATGCCGCGCTCCTCCCATCTCTGACGCAGCTGCGCGTATGCGATCGCGTGGAAGGTTCCTGCCTGGATGCCTTCTCTGAGCCCCAGGCGGCCGAGCCGCTCGCGCAGCTCGGCCGCAGCCTTGCGGGTGAAGGTGACCGCGAGGACCCGCGCGGGATCCGCCGCCGCGGTTTCGGCCAGGTAGGCGATCCGGTGGGTGAGCACCCGGGTCTTGCCCGAGCCCGCACCGGCGAGGATCCGCAGCGGAGACCCGGCTGTGGTGACCGCCGTCCGCTGGTCGGCGTTGAGTCCGCGCAACAGTCGCTGTGGATCATCTGCGCCCGAGCCCGAGCCACCGGGAGCCGGCACGGCTCGATCCGGCGAGGCTTGTCGTGGGGAGCTCACCGTTGCGAACCTACCAGCGTGCTGTGACGCCGGGATCGACGGGAGCGGTGCACCGGGGCCGGTGGGCCTCGTCTACCGGGTTCGGCGGGGCTGGTCTGCCGGATCGGTGGGCAGTGACGCCTATGGTCGCGGTGTGGAACCCATGGGGATGGACCGTTTCGAGGAGCTCGTCGCCGAGGCCCTCGATTCGCTGCCGGGCGATCTCGCGTCCCGGATGGACAACGTCGTGGTGTGCGTGGAACCCACCCACGACAGCGAGGACCTCCTCGGGCTCTACGAAGGGACACCGCTGAGCGAACGGGAGCAGTATGGAGCCATGGAGCTGCCCGACACCATCACGGTGTTCCGGGATGCGATCTGTGCGATCAGCGCCGACGAGCATGAGGTGATCGACCAGGTGCGGATCACCGTCATCCACGAGGTCGCGCACCACTTCGGCATCGACGACGACCGCCTCGAACAGCTCGGCTGGGCCTGAGCAACCGCATCGGGAACCGTTCTGCGCCCCTGATGGGTGTCACAACCGTGGCGGATGTCCGCTCGCCGGTGCGGTTTGGACACCCCGTCGTGGCTCCGCGCCGTTACGCTCTTGTCCGTGGGAATCAACGAGAAGCACCTCCACCGCAACGAACAGATCGTGCTCGATCTCCATCCGCACTGGGTGATGCTCGTCAAGGCCGTGCTGGCGGTGATCGTCTCGACGGTGATCGGGGTGTACCTGGCAGTCGGTGTCGGCGATGGCAACCTGGCTGAGGCGCTCAAATGGGTCGGCATCCTGTTGATCGTTTCCAGCCTCGGCTACTTCGCGCAGCGCTGGATCACCTGGTACTCGACCAACTTCGTGGTCACCACCGACCGCTGCATCTACCGCTCCGGGGTCATCTCCAAGCGGGGCATCGAGATCCCGCTCGAGCGGATCAACACGATCTTCTTCGAACAGGGCCCGCTCGACCGGATCCTGCGGGCCGGCAGCCTGGTCATCGAGTCAGCAGGCGAGATGGGACGCCAGACCTTCGAGGACGTCCGCGATCCCGTTCACGTCCAGAACGTCCTCTACCAGGAGATGGAGGACAACGAGAACCGCAAGTTCGACCGGATCTCCACCGGTGCCCGCCTGTCGACCGCGGATGAGCTGGCCAAGCTCGTCGAGCTGCATGACCAGGGCCATCTCTCCGACGCGGAGTTCGAGGCGCAGAAGGCCCGGCTACTGCAGGGCTGAGCCGCGGCCCGGGCGAACCCGACAGAGCGAACCCGACAGAGCGAACTGAGTGGCGTGGTGCCCGGAATCGGGGGCTGAGGCCATTCAGTTCGCCGGTGGGGTCGGTACTCCAGTGGGCGTCGGTTCGTCTGTGGGCTCCAGTTCGCCGGGGGACGTCAGGCCACCGGAGGTTCGATCCCCCGGTTGATCCCGTCGCTGGGGGTGACCCGCCACGCGCCGTGGGTCGCAAGCGGCGAGGCGAGCAGGTCCGCGCCGGGATCGCCGAGCGCCACCACGCACCCACCGAAACCGGCGCCGGTGAGGCGTGCGCCGTGGATCCCGTCGATCCCGCACAGCGCCTCGACCAGGTCATCCAGACCGGGCGTGGAGACCTCGTAGTCGTCGCGCAGCGAGCGATGACTCGCCACCATGAGCTCGCCGGCGGCGGTGAGGTCGCCCCCGGCGAACGCCTGCGCGAAGTCGATCACCCGCTCGCATTCGCTTCGCACGTGCCGGGCGCGCCGGCGCAGGACCGGGTCCCGAAGCGACTCGATGTCGGCCCGATCGGCCGAGCGCAGCGGCCCGACGATCGCGGACGCCGCCTCTGCACTGCGACGGCGCTCCGCGTAGCCGGAGCCCTCCAGGCGGCGCGACTCTCCGCTGTGCAGCACCCAGATGGCGGCTCCGGGTGGCACCTCGACCGGGGTCACCTCCAGGGTCGCGCAGTCGATGAGGCTCGCCGTCCCGGCGGTCCCGCAGGTGATCGCCAGCTGGTCCATGATGCCACTCGGCACTCCGACCGCGGCGTGCTCCGCGCGCTGGCAGAGCAGTGCAAGCTCGACGCGTCCGAAGCTGTCGGGCCACTGCGGATCACCAGTTTCCTTCACCGATCCGAGGGCGACCGCGGCCGCCACCTCCAACGCGGCGCTCGATGACAGGCCCGCTCCCATCGGGATGTCGGTGGTGATCCGCCCGGTCAGCCCACGTGTTGCACGGAGCTCCGCCGCGACAGCTGCGACGTAGCGACCCCATGGGGGCTCCACTCCGGTGCAGTCACCGACGGGCAACCCGAGCGCGAGCGGCTCGGCTTCGATGTCCGATTCCAACTCGATGAGCTGACCGCCGCTGGTCGCCCGAAGGGTCGTGCCCAGGTCGATCGCCATCGGGAGGACCGGCCCTCCCATGTAGTCGACGTGGTCGCCGATCAGGTTCACCCGGCCCGCAGCGGTGACGGTCACCCTCATGACGGCCCTGTCATCGGGGCGCTGTCATCCTGGTTGCCTCAGGATGCGCGGGCCCGGGTTGGTCACGCAGCGTCGCGGCCGCGGCACTGGGCGCCACCGGGTCGAAGTAGATCCCGCCGCCCAGCTCCGCGGATGCCACGTAGCGGGGCACCCCAGGTGCGCGCAGGTAGGGAGCGATGTGGATGTGCAGCGGCTGGGGAGCGAAGACCTCGTCGCTGAAGGGCTCCTGGTGGATCCACATCATGTAGGGCATGAGGCCCTCCGCGAACTGCTCGAGGCGCACCAAGACGTCGATCAGCACTTCCGCCAGGCCTTCACGGTCGATCCCTGCGCAGGTCAACCTGGTCACATCATCGGTGGTGGCGACCACCAGCTCGAAGGGCCAGGTTGGCGCCTGTGGCACCCACGCGGTCCAATCGCCGTGGCTGCACACCACGAGGGGGTCGGTCGACCCCGGCGCCTCGATCACACCGTCTGTCAGCTCCAACAGCGGCTGGGGCGGGACCTCGGCGAAGGCATAGATCTGGCCGTGGGGATGTGGGATCGTCGCGCCGACGGCGGCTCCCCGGTTCTCGAAGATCAACACGTACTCGACGTCGTCGCGCCCTGACAGCACCCGCGTCCGATCGGTCCACAGATCGATCACCCGCAGCACGCCTTCGGTTCCGAGCTGCCAGAACGCGAGGTCGTGCTCGGGGGTGTACAGGATCATCTCGCAGCGGTCGTCGGGCATGGGGGGCCACCGGTTGGGGAACCACTTGACGTCGTAGTGCCCCTCGGGAGCCTCAAGCCCGCCGGGACAGAACGGACAGGCGTCGTCGGCGCGCAGGTTCGGCCGCCCCTGGCGCGCGGGAACGATGATCACCGGCGTGCGTGTCAGCGGATCCGTTGTGATCTCAAGGTGTGCCATGTCGGTCCGCCGCCTCGTTCAGCCGAGCTCTTGGATCGCTGTGGCCATGTGCTCGAGCGCGGCGATCTCGAACGGTGCGCGCACCGCGACGTTGATCTGTTGTGCTCCGGCGTCGACGTAGCGACCGATGGCGTCGACCATCTCGCCAGGCGAGCCCATTAGCACACCCGGGCGCACGAACTCGGCGATCACACCGAATTGGCGCGACAGCGAGGCATCGTCGGATGCCACCCCCACGTTGACCGACCGGGTCACCGTCGCCGGGTCGCGTGACACCGCAGCGCAGTGCTCGTCGAGCACCGAGCTCTTGTGGCGGTAGTCCTCGGGCCCGATGAACGGGACGTTCCAGCCGTCCGCGTGCTTCGCGACGATCCGCAGGGTCCGGCGCTCGCCTCCACCACCGATCCACAGCGGCATCGGTGTGCGCAGCGGGGCCGGGTTGCACACCGCGCCGGCCAGGGTGAAGAAGCGACCCTCGTGGTCGACCGAGTCGCCGCCGAGCAGGGCCCTGAGCACAGCCGCGTACTCGTCGAGCAGGTCGAGGCGCTCAGCTGCGGTGCCGAAGCGGATGCCGTGCGCGTCGTATTCCTGTTGGTCCCATCCCGCCCCGAGGCCCACCTCGCAGCGCCCGTCGCTGAAGTGGTCGACCGCCGCCATCGCGTTGGCGAGGACCGCCGGGTGGCGGTACGCGGCGCAGTAGACCAGCGATCCGCAGCGGACCCTGGTGGTGTGGTTGGCGAGGGCCATGTGGGCCGCCACGCCGTCGAAGCAGCGGGTGGAGTGGCCATCGGCCGCGTAGAAGTGGTCCCAGATCGAGATCCACTCGAAGGGCAGCTCCTCGATGCGGGCCCACAGCGACACCAGCTCCTGCGCGGTGGTGTTGGCGGGCGCCGTGTGCACTCCGAATGCGATGTCCATCTGGTCTCCAATGCCGGTGTCGTGCGGGCGGGTGTCCGGGGTCATTGCTTCCGGGGTCATTGCTTCCGGGGTCATTCTGTCCCGTCGCGACGCGGTGGGCATCCCCGCCGCCGCGGTCGATAGGTTGGCGCCCCATGGTCAGGGTCGGATTCGTCGGCTGCGGGTTCATCGCCCGCTACCACTTGATGCAGCTCGGGCTCTCGTCGGTCGGCTGTGAGGTCGTCGGCTGTGTGGATCCCGATACCGAACGAGCGGTCTCCTTCGTCGCCCACGCGCGCCGGGACCACCCGGGCCTGGGATCACCACAGCTGATGGAGGACCTCGGCTCACTGGTCGCCTCGGTGGCCGCGGTGTTCGTGTGCACCCCGACGGCAACCCATCTCGGGGTC
>CAYVYG010000035.1:0-14604 GCA_964454385.1 uncultured Microthrixaceae bacterium | reverse complement strand
AGCCGGGCCGGCCCGTGAAGCAGGTCTGGTCACCTCGGTCACCGTGTCCGCGAGTTTCGGTTGCCCCTACGAGGGGGAGGTGCCCCTGGGGCGCCTCGTGGAGGTCGTCGCCCGGGTGGCCGAGCACGAACCGGACGAGATCGCCCTGGCGGACTCGATCGGCGTCGCAGTGCCGACCGATGTCGCTGAGCGCGTCGAGGCCGTGGGTCCGGTCATCGGCGCCGCTCGGCTGCGCTGCCACTTCCACAACACCCGCAACACCGGCTTGGCGAACGCGACAGCCGCGGTCGAGGCCGGTGTACGGGTGCTCGATTCGTCGCTGGCGGGCATCGGTGGATGCCCCTTCGCCCCGAACGCGACCGGCAACATCGCGACCGAGGATCTCGTGTACCTGCTCGAACGGATGGGTTACCGCACCGGGGTGGACCTGGATGCGCTGATCACCGTCGTGCCGTGGCTCGAATCGGTGCTCGAACACCCGACGCCGGGTCTGCTCGCCAAAGCCGGCAACTTCCCCTGAGGATCCTCGGAGCGACCCGTCCTGCCCGGTCGCCTCCATACGAATGCCTCAGAGCGCCGATGCGACCGAACCGCCCGAGGCGGGCAACGGGAACGCGATCAGGAAGCCGTCGGTTCCACCAGCGTTCGGCTGGTCGCCCAGGGCCCCGGTGGTGTGACCGCTCACAACCACCAGCCCATCCTCGGTCGTCGTCATCCCGGTCACCTCCTCGTCGCCGTCGGAGCCGAACTGGGTGATCCATCTCAGTGCACCCGTTTCGAGATCGAGCGCCGCCAGGAAGCCGTCCTTTCCACCTGCAGCGGGGCTGCCGGTGGTGTCGAGCACACCTGATGTCGTGCCCGCCACGAGGACCGTGGAGCCGTCGACCGCGACACCAGTGGCGGTGTCGGCGCCGTCCGAGCCCAGCTGTGCGGCCCAGCGGGTCCCGCCACCCGGATCGACCGCGAGCACCATCGCGTCGGTCCCTCCGGCATTGGATGGGGCGGGTTCGGCCCCATCAGCGCGTGGCAGCTCCGCGGTGTCGGTCCGTTCGGCGCCGAGTGCCGGAGCGAACGCACCATCGGTGCTACCCACGGTCACGAACGTCTCGGTGCCCCGTGTTGCTTCACCACCCGACGCCACAGCTCTCGGTAGATCGGTACCCACGGTGCCGAACTGCCGGACGAAGCGGGGTAGCCCCTCACGGTCGAAGCGTGCCAGGAAGCCATCGGTTGCTCCGAGGGAGGGCCCGTCCAGTGCTCCCTGGGTGCTCCCGACGAGCAACCCGTCGCCGTCAGCGGTGGTGGCGATGCCCTGGCCCTGGTCCTCCGCGGTGGTGCCGAACTGGCGGATCCAACGGGGCGTGCCGTCGGGATCGATCTGCCAGATCAGTGCGTCGCCCTCACCGAGGGACCCCGCCGAGGTGTCCGACGCGCCCGGGAACAACCCGCGTGTGAAGCCACCTGCGTAGCCGAGGTCACCCTCGGTGGCGAGCGCGACGCCCGAGAGTTGGTCGTCCTCGGTTCCGCCCTGTTGGTTGACCGCTCCCGGTGAAGCGTCGGGGTCGACCGGTGCGCACCAGGCGTCGGTGAGCCCGGCGCCGGCGGCTCCGAGGTCCTTGGCTGTGTGTCCGCAGATGACGGTCGCGTCAGCCGCGGAAGCGACTCCGGTGACCACATCATCGGCGCTCGAGCCGAACTGGTGCAGCGCTCGCACCTCCGAATCGGTTCCGACGGCGGCCAACAGCACGTCGCGGCCGCCCACCGGTGCTCCGGCGAGGTCTCCCTCGGTGTACCCGCCTGCCAGCAACCGGTCGTCGCGTGCCGCCACGCCCAACAGCGCGTCGTCAGCGGAGCCACCGATCTGAACCACCCACTCGACAGCGGGTGGTTCTTCGGGGCCTTCTACGGGCTGATCCCGCTCCGGTGCCACAGTGCTGGGCGGTGCCTCGGTCGTGGTCGTGGTCGAGGTGGTGGTCGATCCGTCGTCGCGACTGCAACCGGCGAGGACCAGCACGCTCAGCGCGGCGAGGAGTGCGACCGGAACGGCTTGCCGGGCACCGGTTCTGCTGCGGGCGAGCCGGGCGTGGCCCGCTCTGGTGCTGGTGAGGGTCATCTGGGCGCTCTCGGCCTCGAGGATCGATCTGTCGGCGGGGACCCACCGCTCGTCGGCCGATCGGAGATGCCGGTCGGCCGTTGACGCGATTGCGGTTCCCAAGTTGTCGGACACCAAGGGTAGATGGCCCAGGCACCGATGCGGTCCGCGAGCCGCTGGGCACCAGCGCTGCGCCCGTCGCTTCGGAACCTACAGTTGCCACGATGTGCATACCTCACCGACCCGGCTGGTTCCGAGGGCGCCGCGCACCTGCGCTCGACATGACACGGCGGCAGACCGGTCGCTCGCCGTCGCGGATGCGCACCGCATCGTCACTCCTCGCTCTCGTGGCACTGGTCGGTTCCGCCTGCGGCCTGTTCGGGGTGGACCTCGGGATAGAGGGCGTGGACGTGGCCACGGTGCGCATCGACAACCAGAACGCACGCACCGCGCTCGTGGTGCAACCGGCGGACCGTACCGACGATTCGGCGCCGTTGCCGCTGGTGGTCGTGCTCCATGGCCTGGGGGAGGATGCCGAATCGATGGCGAAGCTGGCGAGCTGGCCCGAGGCCGCGAGGGACACCGGCTTCGTGGCGGTGTTCCCCCAGGGAGTGGACGACTCCTGGAACGCCGGGCGTTGTTGCGGTGAGGCTTCGAGCGATGGCCTCGACGACGTCGCGTTCCTCGACGCGCTGATCGCGCAGATGGTCGCAGAGGAGAACGTGAGCTCCGATGCGGTCTACCTCACCGGCTTCTCCAACGGAGCGATGATGACCTACCTCTACGGGTGCCGCCGAGCGGATTCGCTTGCCGGCGCCGCGTCGGTGGCCGGGACGAACTTCTCGGACTGCGAACCGAGCCAACCGCTGCGGTTCATCCAGATCTCAGGATCCGACGATCCGGTCGTACCCGTGCTGGGCGGCCGCTCGGAGGTCCCCGGAGTACCGGAGGTTCCCTCGGTCGAGCAGTCGGTGCTCGCGGTGGCGAGGGCGTCGGGTTGTTCGGGTAGACCCAGCGGAGCCGAGAAAGGGGGGGTTGCAAGCTTCGAGGGCACCGGCTGCGCCGATGGCCACCCGGTTCGCTATGACGTGATCAGTGGGCTCGGGCACGAGTACCCGAACCTCGCCAACTCCCCCGACTACGTGGCCGTCGACGAGATACTCGGGTTCTGGGGGCTGTCGGGATCGGGTTGACGCCCTCAGGTGATCGGTGTGTGCCACTCGTGACCTACCGGGGAGGGTTCGTGGAGCCCGTGATCCCGGGCGAGCTGGTCAGCCGGTCGTGGCCGACCGAGGTGGTAGCCCTGGAGGAGCTCGCAACCCATGTCGGTCAGCGCGGTCTTCTGCTCGGGCGACTCGACACCCTCCGCGACCACCGTCGAGCCGAGCGCGTGGGCGAGATCCACCACGCTGCGCACGATCGCGTCCCCACGGGCCGACCTGCCGAGCTCAGCAGTGAAGCTCTGGTCGATCTTCACGATGTCGACCGGGAAGCGTTGGATGTAGGACAGCCCCGCGTAGCCGGTGCCGAAGTCGTCGAGAGCGATCCGCACGCCGGTCGATCTCAACCTCTCGAGCGAGCGGATGTTCTCCTCGCTCGAGTGGAGGTACGCGGTCTCGGTCAGCTCCAGGACCAACAGGGTCGGCGACATCTGGGTGTCTGCCAGCACTCCGAGGATCGCATCGACGGTGTTGGTGTCGTCCAGTTGGCGGGCCGACAGGTTGACCGCCAGGCGGAGGGGATCGTCGCGTCCTTCGTTCCATGCCACCACCTGGGTGCAGGCCGACTCGAGGATCCCGAGACCGATGTCGACGATCGCACCGGTCCGCTCGGCTGTCTCGATGATCTCCTGGGTGGCGAGCAGCTCCCCCCGGTCGTCACGGACCCGCAGCAGTGCCTCGAACCCGTACAGCCGTGAGTTGTCCGACGCGAAGAAGGCCTGGTAGTGCACCTCGAAGCGGTTGTTCCTCATCGCCTCGGTGAGCAGCGCCTCGGTGTCCCGCTCGCGGGCCTCCTGTGCCGCGACCGCGCCCCGATAGTACTCGGTGCGACCCCGGCCGAGGGACTTGGCGCGGTACATGGCGCGATCCGCCTGACGCAACAGGATGTCGGGATCGGCCTCCTCCGCAGGAGCCGAGGACACTCCGATCGACAGCGTGACGTTGAGCAACCGGTCCCCCAAGGCGAAGGGTTCCGCCACACGCCGTCGCAGCGAGCTCTCGATGACCGCGATGTCGTCGAGGTGCTCCACGCCCGGACACCAGATGGCGAACTCGTCGCCTCCGAGACGTGCCACGACATCGCTGCGCCTGGTGGTACGGCTGAGGCGCGTGCCGATCTCGATCAGCAGACGGTCACCCAGTTCGTGTCCGTAGGAGTCGTTGACGTTCTTGAAGAAGTCGACATCAGCCAGCAATAGAACGGTTCGTGTGCCCGGCTTCGCAGTGAGGTCATCGGCCGCGCGGATCAGCGCCAGGCGGTTGGCGAGACCCGTGAGATGGTCCGTGAGCACCGCCTCCGCCAGTGAGTGAGCGCGCGCTTCGGCCTCGCGACGACGTGTGGACCACCAGGCCACCAGCATCGTCAGCGCGACGATGACCACGATCTGGAGCTGGATCTCCCAGGTCTCACCGATGATGCGGTCCGTGTTCAGGTTCGCGGCGACGAGGCCCCCCGCCACGGCCGCCAGAACCGGCAGGACGGAGCCGCGGCGTCCCAGAGCGTCGGTTGCGATCATCACCACCGGCATCAACAGCACCACCGCGATGCTCAACGACCCCGTCCAGAGCATCCAGCCGGCGATCGCGGCTCCGGTGCCCAGGGACACGGCTGTGATGACGATGTTGTTGCGCCTCGATGTGCTGTCGAACACGAGCGCACCCATGAGGGTCAGCGCCAGCAGCATCGTGATCCCGTCGCCCAGCCACCAACCGACCCAGTTGGCGAGATGTCCCGAGTCGTAGTTGGCCTCGAGGACCGAAGCTCCGAGGATTCCAGAGACGGCAGGGGCCGCCATGGCCGCGGCGAACAGGATCGCCATCGACGAGGCGGAGCTCATCGCAGGGTCGCGTCGGCGCACGTGTCCCATGGCGCCCACCACGATCCAGAGCTCCAGGCAGTTCGCGACCCCCAGCGTCGACGCGTCGAGGATGCTGACGTGCGATGTGGTGACTGCGGCCAAGAGCTCGCCGCTCACTATCGCTGTCGAACCGATGGCCAGGGCCACCCAGGTCCGTTGCGACAACAGCACGACCACGGTCACGATCGCCACCGGTGGCCAGATGACCGCGGCGTCGCTGCCCGGGAAGCGGAGCATCCCCACGACCATCGAGAATCCGAGGTACTGCGCGGTCAGCGCAACGAGCAGCAACCAGGGCGGCACGCCTGAGACGACGCGAACGGCAGCGGGTTGCGCACGCGCCATCGGCATCGTTCGACCCTACCGGGACATGCGGCGGATACCACCCTGTGAGGATACGTGACGTTGGACTCCTGAGCGCAGTACTGCGGGCACAGCGCGCGGTGCCACGGGACCGGGCGCGCGGTGATCCGAGCCTCGGCGCGCAGCACCTCGGATTCTGTGGCAGGATCGCGGACCATGAGCGATCTCCCCCCACTCGATCAACCCCAGGCCTACGTGGTCATCGGACCCGACGACCAGAGGGGGCCCTACACGATGGAGCTGCTGGTATCGGAGGTGGTGGCCGGCCGGCTGGACGAGAACACGCCGGTGTGGTGGCCCGGCCTCGCGGACTGGACCACGATGTCGGCTCATCCCGGTGTTGCCGCGGAGGTCGCACGCAGACGGGGCGCGCCGGCACAGCCTGCGCCAATGGCCTTCGCCCCTCCGACCGCGCCGCCACCACCCCAGCAACAACCCTCGGAGGGGATGAGCCCGTCCGTCGGCCAGGAGCCCGCGGGCGCCGAGCCGCAGGCAGATGAGCCCCGGGTCCACCAGCCCCATGTCGCGCAGCCGTACGTCGACCAGTCCCAGGTCGGCCCGCCTCAGGCCGACCAGCCCGATCTCGGACAGCTCCAGCAGAGCGAATCCCAGACCTATCAGGAACAACGGACGGAGCCGTTCACGGGGGAGTCGACGCCCGAGGATGCGATCGAGGTGCCGGCGGTGGATGTCACCGCTGCGGACTTCGAGGCTGCGGACGAGCCGCCCGAACAGGACGGCTTCAGGGCCGCTGGAGCGGGCGAGGGTATCGACCCCACCTACGCGGACGCGTTCTCGGATCTGATCCGGCGCAGCCGGGCGCGCGCGGATGCTGCATCGATCATCCAGAACGTCGACTCCGCCCTGGTCGATGCGGTCGACTCGGCCGCGCGCGACGAGGGCTTCGAGGGCACGGCCCGCAGTGACGCCGGGGAGATCCACGACCTCTCCTATGTCTCACCCGAGGGCGTCTCGCTGCTGGTCCACCTGGGCAAGGTCCACGGCCGGGATCTCGCTGCGGGCGATGCCGAGGTGCCCCTGTCGGTCTCGGTTTCGGCCAGCAGCTACAGCGGTGAGTTGGACAGCGGAACCGGTCGCCACGGAGAGGTCGTCGTCGTTGCGGTCGAGAGCGGTACGGGCGCCTCGGCTGTGGTCGAGCTGATCCTGGGTCTGGCCGATTACGTCGATGCGAGCTACGAGGTCGACGTCGAGTCGCTCGAACGCGACGCCCGTTCGGTGATCGCGACGCTGGTCCATCGCATCCGGGGTTGATCGCCCAGCGCAGGGTGCGGTTGATCGCTCAAAGCTGGGTGCGGCCGCGCTCGGTGACCGACCTGCGGCGATCCTCGAGGTCTCCGGGGCCGTGTGATTCCAGCCACTGGGCGCTGCGGGCGGCCTCGGTCTCGAGGAGGTGTGCCTGCTGGGTGGCCGCCTGTTCACGGTAGGTGCCCAGCACGTGGGCGACCCCGTGGGGGTCGTTGCCCGCGATGTCGGATGCGAGTGCTCTGGCGAAGGTGAGCAGGTCCCTGTGGGCCACGACGTGGTTTACGAGGCCCCAGTCGTAGGCGGTGCGGGCGCCGAGGAAGTTGCCGGTCGCCGACAGCTCACGGGCCCGTCGCAGTCCGACGGCCTCAGCGAGTTGCACCGTGAGACCCCAACCCGGCATGATCCCGACCCTCGCATGGGTGTCCGCGAATCGGGCCTGTTCCGATGCGACCAGGAAATCGCACGCGAGCGCGAGCTCGAAGCCACCGGTCACTGCCACCCCGTTGACCGCTCCGATCAGCGGTGTGGTCATCTGGGGAACGGGTCGGCGCAGATCACCACCTGCAGGTCCACCCAGCGATCCGGGGTTCTCGGCGAGCTCCTTCAGGTCGAGCCCGGCGCAGAACGCCGGGTCGGTGCCGGTGAGGATCACCGCCCTGACAGCCTCATCCGCGTCCAGCTCGCCCATCGTCCGGTAGAGCTCGGAGCGCAACGAGGCGTTGAGCGCGTTGCGCGACCTCGGACGGTTGAGCGTGACGGTCCCGATCCCGTCGGCGACGGCCACGAGGAGTTCCTGGTCCATCGGGCGGAATCTACACCCGGCGGCACAGCCGAGATGGCGCGAGCGCCGGGTCACTCGTCGGGGTCCTCCGGTGGCAGGTACTCGAGGTCGAGGTCGCCCAGCTTCACCAGGGTGGAGGAGATCCATCCGCCGAGCGCCCCGAAGTGGTCATCGAGGATCGAGCCGTCCGCGAGCGCGGATTCGTCCAGCTCGTAGCTGCCCTCGTAGGAGACCTCGAAGGCGTGCTCGCGCTCGGTCAGCTCGGGGGAGTGAACGGTCTCGATGGTCGGACCACCGCGATGCAGACGCTCCCCGCTCACCTCGGGGCCGTCGAGGGGCAGCGCGGCGAGCATGCTCGCAGGTTCGGGGGGGCTCACCAGACGCTGCACGCGCAGCACGACCTCGATGTCTATGCGGGGCAGCTCTGTCAGCTCCTCGTCGATGTACCAGGAGCGGTACGCGGCCTGGGACCAGGTGGGCCATTCGAGACTGAGGTCGGCTCTGACCCGCGGCGGGGTCCCCTCCCCGGGGAGTCCGTAGCTGGTCTCCCAGGTGAGGTCCCCCAAGAGCACGTCGGCCTGCAGGCGCTCCTCGAAGGCCTGACGCTCCAACAGGGCACGTTCGAGTGCGTCACGGAGCGCGCCGATGGCGTCGGTGAAGACGTGGTCGAGCACTACGGCAACCTAGTGGGCCCCGGATCCGAACGACGCGCTCGGTGCCGTGGTGTTCACCTGGTCATGGAGGTTCACCTGGTCATGGGCTTTCACCTGCTCACGGTGACACAGCCGATGTCCTCGCGCGTGTCACCGGGTCGGTGCTCACGAGGAGCCCAGAGCGTCCGCATCGACCTCGTAGAGGATCCCGTGGCCTCCTGTGACCGCGGGCAACAGCGAGTGGACCCTCGGCAGCAGCTGCTCGCAGAAGAACCTGGCGGTGGTCACCTTGGCCTCGAGGTACTCCTTGCCGGCCTCCGCACCCCGGTCGACCTCGGAGCGCGCGGCGAGAGCCTGACGCGCCATCAACCAACCGCCTGCGGTCAACCCCACCAGCTCTAGGTAGGGGGTCGCTCCGGCGAGCGCGTCGCGCGGATCGGCGAGCCCGTGCTCCATGATCCACTTGGTCGCCTCGTCGAGGTCGTCGAACGCATCCGAGAGCGCCGCTCTCATCTGGTCGAGCTCGGAGATGCCCTCGAGGTCAGCGAGCACGCGCTTCATCTCGGTGAACAGGTCGGCGAACGCAGCGCCGCCACGGATAGGCAGCTTGCGACCGACGAGGTCCATCGCCTGGATCCCGTTGGTGCCCTCATAGATCGGGGTGATGCGCTGGTCGCGGAAGTGCTGGGCGACGCCGGACTCCTCGACGTAACCCATTCCGCCGAAGACCTGCAGCGCGGTGGAGGTCACCTCGACTCCGACGTCGGTGCACCACGCCTTGGCCACCGGGGTGAGCAGCTCCACGCGCTCGTCCCAGCCCTGGGAGTCCTCACCCTCGCACACCGCGGCGAGGTCGATGCACGCAGCCAGGTGCGTGGTCAGGTTGCGGGTCGCCTCGATACGGGCGCGCATGGAGAGCAGCATCCTGCGCACATCGGGATGGCGGATGATCGGGACTGCTCCCTTGGAGTCGCTTCCGATCTCGCGGCCCTGTACACGTTCGTCTGCGTAGTCGACGGCCTTCTGGTAGGCCGCCTCCGCGATGCCGGTTCCCTGCACGCCCACCGCGAGGCGCGCCGCGTTCATCATCGTGAACATCGCGGTGAGTCCCTGGTTCTCCTCACCGACCAACCAGCCGACCGCACCACCTTCGTCGCCGTAGCTGAGCACGCAGGTGGGTGATGCGTGGATGCCCATCTTGTGTTCGATCGACACGCACTTCACGTCGTTGCGTCGCCCGGGGTTGCCGTCGTCGTCGAGCAGGAACTTGGGCACCAGGAACAACGAGATGCCCCGGGTGCCCGCAGGTGCATCCGGTGTGCGCGCGAGCACCAGGTGTATGATGTTCTCGGTCAGGTCGTGCTCTCCGAAGGATATGAAGATCTTGGTGCCGGTGAGTAGGTAGCTGCCGTCGTCCTGTGGCACCGCCTTCGTGGTGGACAGGCCCACATCCGAACCGGCCTGCGGCTCGGTCAGGTTCATCGTGCCCGACCACTCCCCACTGATCATCTTGGGCAGGTAACGCTCCTTCTGCTCCTCGGTGCCCCACTCCTGGAGCAGCTCGGCAGCCCCGGTTGTGAGCCCGGGTAGCATGGACAGCGCTGCGTTGGCGCCGATCGTCGCCTCGGCGGTGAGGCCGTACACGACGTTTGGGAAGCCCATCCCGCCGTAGTCGGGATCGAGGTTCACGCCCTGCCAGCCCGCTTCGACGTACTTGGCCCAGGCGTCCTTGAAGGGCTCCGGAGTGGTGACGCCCTCCTCGCTCCAGGTGAGTCCCTCGGTGTCCCCCGGTGCGTTGGTCGGTGCCCACACCTCGTCGAAGAAGCGCCCGTGCTCCGCGAACACGCTCTCGAGGGTGTCGTAGGTGGCCTGTTCGTAGCGCTCGTGGGATGAGATCTCGTCGATCATCCCCGCGGTGCGCAGCGCGAACAGTAGGTCCTTTGTCGGTGTCCGGTACTCAGCCATGGGTACATGTTACCGATGGGTAACCAACTCGGGTACTCGCGTGTAGTGCCCTACTGCTCGTAGGCGCCGATGTCACACGCTGCGCCCGCGGGTCGGGCGGTGCCGAGCTGGTCGACCGGGGTCGAACACGGCGCCGGGTAGGCGTCGATCGCCGGGCTGCCCGCTGCCGGCACCCGTACGAAGCTGCCGCCGAGATCACTCAGCGGGCCGAGCGCAGGGCCGCTCGGGGAGGCCGCGGTGCCACAGGTCGCGTCGGTCGCCACCGAACCGGTGACGGTGAAGGTGTTGCCGTTGGGCTCGCAGTTGGGGGCTCCGCCGAGCGGGTCCGACACGATCGAGTCCTCGATCGTCACCGTCGATCCGTTGGCCGGCGTGAGATCGAAGTTCGCGCCGCCACCGGGAGCCGCAGAGTTGTGAGCGATCGTGGATCCGGTGATCCGCAGGTCGACCGGGCCCATGGTGGCGATCCCACCGGCCGCACGGTTGTACTGGTCCCGCCAGGTGGTGGTGGCGACGTTGTCGGTGATCGTGGAGTCCCTGATCACGTAGTGCCCGATCGGGGCGAACGTGGTGAGTGCGCCGGTGCGCCCGGAGTTGCGCACGATCGCCACCCGGTCGAGCTCGATCGAGGGGACGTTCTGATCCGCCCAGATCGCGCCTCCCGGGCCACCGTTGGAATCGTTCGAGTCGAACACCGTGTCGGCAGCGGCCAGGTTGCCGTGCGCCATCCGGATGGCGGCGCCCGAGCCGCCCGAGTTGCCCACGAACCGCGAATCGGTGATCTGGAGTGACCCGCCATCGACGGTGAGCCCAGCGCCGTTCCAGCCGGCGTTGTCGGTGAAGCTCGATCCGCTGACGGTGAGCGGACCGGCGGAGAACACCGCCCCGCCGTCGCGGTTCGAGTAGTTCTGCGAGAACACCGAATCCGTGATCGTCGTCGTGCCGAGAGCGAACAGCGCTCCGCCGCGCACCGGGCCACCGCCCTGCACCGCGCGGTTGTCGGTCATGGTCACACGCAACAGGTTCAGATCAGCGCCCGAGAGGATGCCACCGCCGTCGACGCAGTCGGGCTGGCCGTAGATGCTGATGCCGCAGGGCAACGGCGACCGGACCCTACCTCCGCTCATCACCAGGTCCTCGAGGTCGACCTCTGCGCCGCCGAGGTACATCACCCTGCGCTCGGCACAGGTCTGGGTGATCGACGCCGGGTCGCCCGCGTCCGGGCGCACGTGCAGTGGCCTCGGACCCGAATGGCGGAGTTGACCGAGATCGCACCGCGTGAGTAGGTACTCAGCACCCGAGCTGACCACGATCGTCGTGTCCGCGTTGTCGTTGGACGCCTCTGTGAACGCCTCCCGCAGCGAGGTCTCGCCGTCGTTCGGGTCCACCGTGTCCTCGGTGGTGGTGACCGTGACGGTCGTGGGTGGACCCGGTGGTCCCGGTGGTGTGGGCGGTGCGCAGGCCGCCACGAGCATCACCACCGATGCCAGTGCCGACACGGCCGGTACACGCATCGCCACCACGACTGTCCGGGTGTTCCGAATCATCTCGCGCCCCCTGGAACGACTGCCAGCGATCCTAGCGGTACCACCCGGCACCTGTCCCGGGCGCCTCCCGGGCGCGTCCCGGGCGGCCGGGTCAGCCCGGATGGGGGCTCATGACCGCGAGTGGCAGGTCGATTCCCAACCCCTTGGTGCGCAGACCCGCGATCCGGCGTCCCGGCTGGACCGCGTCCTTGGCGCGCCCCGCGAGATCGCCCAGGTACGCCAGGGTCGTGTCGAGATCCGAGGCGACCAGGGCGAGCCCGAACAGGCTCGCCGCAGACTCTGCGCGCCGGTCGGAGCTCCCGCTGTCGGAGCTCTCGTTGTCGGAGCTCTCGTTGTCGGAGCTCCCGCTGGCGTTGCCGTTGTCGTTCCCGCTGTCGGGTTCCCCGGGCCCCACCAGCTCGAGGATGACGTCGCCCAGCCAGTAGAACTGCTGGCGCATCGGTGAACCGTAGCTGGTGGTCGACCGCCCGCCTCTCGCTTCGAGGCCCGTTGCAGCGAGTGCGTCGGCGGTGCGCTCCATGTCGTCGGTACTGATCACGACGTGATCGATCGAGGCGATCCCGTTGGGGTGCGCGATCGAACCGGCTGGCGGCTCCGCGGAGACACTCCCACGAGGCCTGTCGGCCACGGGCAGGCCGTCGATCGGCTCCGGTGATCCGTCGATCTCCCAGCCCTCGAAGCCGCCCCCCGAACCCGTGAGCACCAGGGTCGTTTTCGCGAGCCTCACGGTGCCGGTTCCCTCGGAACCGTCGCTTGTGCGGACATCGAATCCCAGCTCCGACCAGGCCCTCGGCTCGTCACCGAGCGTGATCGATCGCAGCTGGTGACTGGTCGGTGGCATGAGCGCAAGCTATCCGCGCCCGGTGGCCTGTGGGCCATCCGCGTCGGAGGGTGTGTGAGCTATCCGCGCCCGGCGGCATCTGAGAACGCGCGCAGGGCCCGCTCCCGCGCGACCGGGTGCTCGACGATGCGATCCGGGTAGTCGTCGCCCAGGGTGATCCCGGCTGCCGCGAGCTCCAGGGGACCGACCTCCCACGGCGCGTGGATCGCGTCCGCGTCGAGTGGCGTGAGCTCGGGTACCCAGCGGCGGATGTAGTCCCCGTCCGGATCGAAGCGCCGCGACTGCGTGACCGGGTTGAACACCCTGAAGTAGGGCGCGGCGTCCGGGCCGGTGCCGGCAACCCACTGCCAGTTGCCGGCGTTCTGGGACAGGTCGTAGTCGACGAGCAGCTCGCGGAAATGCGCCTCGCCCTCCCGCCAGTCGACGAGCAGGTCCTTCACCAGGAAGCTGGCGGTGATCATCCGCACCCGGTTGTGCATCCAGCCGGTGGCCGCCAGCTCACGCATGCCCGCGTCCACCAACGGGAAGCCCGTGCGTCCCGCCTTCCACGCATCCAGGCCCTCGGGGTCCTCGCGCCACGCGATTGTGTCCATCTCCGGTCTCATCGCGCGGTGGGCCAGTCGGGGTTCCGCGTGGAAGAGATGTGCGTACCAGTCGCGCCAGGCGAGTTGACGCACGAACGCCTCACGCCCCGGTGTCGAATCCCCGACGACCTCGACGACGTGGCGGGCGGCGATGGTTCCGAAGCGAAGGTACGCGGACAGATGCGAGGTGCCCTCGTCATCCGCGGGGATGTCGTGGGACCCGGGGTAGCCGTC
Organism: uncultured Microthrixaceae bacterium; assembly: GCA_964454385.1. GTDB lineage: Bacteria > Actinomycetota > Acidimicrobiia > Acidimicrobiales > Microtrichaceae > JAMLGJ01. The sequence continues at coordinate 1,199 of CAYVYG010000035.1, read as the reverse complement.
GACCCGGCGCAGCCAGCCGGCGAGCACCGCGGCTGCTGCTGTGGTCCCCGCGGCGGCGCCTGAAGAGGGTTCGGCGCCCGGGACACCGACGGTGCCGGGATCAGCGAAGCGGCTTGGTCCGTCTGCACTCAGCTTGTCGTACGCGTCTGGCAACGGCCACTCGGGTTCGGTCTGCGGTCCCAACACGGCGGTTTCGGCGGGCTCGGGCCATGGGTCCCACGTTGTTCGCTTCCACACGCGGTGGAACGCTGTGAAGACCTTGTGCACCTCGCCGGTGCTGCGCGCGGTGACGCTGCCCGGACCCAGCACCGTGTTGCCCCAGTGGACCCGCAGCGGCACCTTCTCGCCCAGGGCCCAGTCGACGCTGCGGTCGCGACGCCGTGAGTAGGCGCTCACGTCCGTGTTGACGTGCACCGAGGCAGCGCCCAGCCGGTGCACGAATGCGGCCACGACCTGGGCCGGGTCGCCGCGCAGCAGGTGCAGACCGCCGCCGATACCCCGCAGATCCTCGTGAAGCGCCTGCAGGTGGTCCACCAACAGGCGGCGCCGGGCCGTTCCCGCACGGTTCCAGGGCAGCGGGTCGATCACGAACAGAGCCGCCACCTCCGATGCGTCGTGGGTGGCCTGCGCCCAGGCAGGGTTGTCCGCGAGTCGCAGGTCCCGGCGGAACCACACGACTGCCCGCTCGCTCAACTGATCAGAGACCTCTGCGTGTGAACCACCGCCGGTCGGCGCTCAGGGACGGAGTTCCCGAAGCGGACAGGTGCTCAGGAGTTGCGGCCCAGGTTGGGCTTGCGGCCGTGGTTCGCCTTCTTGCGGCGCGCGTTGGCCTTCTTCTTCTGGGTGCGCTTCGACATGGCAGGCAACGCTACAGCGCAGGCGGTGCGAAACGGAACTCGCCGTCCCGTATCACCCGGTCCAGTCGAGGAGCGCCTCGGCGGTCCAGGTGTTGATGATCCGCTCGGGTGCGATCCCGTGGCGCGTCGCGAGGTCACAACCCCAGTTCTGCCACTCCATCTGCCCGGGGGCGTGGGCATCGGTGTCGACCGCGAACACGCAACCGTTGCCGATCGCCACCTCCAGCAGCTCATCGGGGGGATCGCGCCGCTCCGGGCGGCAGTTGATCTCGACCGCGGTGCGATGCTCCGCACAAGCCGAGAAGACCGCCTGCGCATCGAAGCGCGACGGGGGTCGCCCCG
>CAYVYG010000034.1:0-14643 GCA_964454385.1 uncultured Microthrixaceae bacterium | reverse complement strand
GTCGCCGTGGTAGTACTTCGGCGTGTTGAAGCCCTCGAGGATCTTGGTGCGCCCGGCCGCCACATCACGGGCGAGGCTTCGGATCACCTCGGGGTTCACCCCGCAGATCTCCGAGGCCGCCTCGGGCGTGTAGTCGTCCAGTCGGGCGAGCAGCATCTCCCACACGGTGGTCAGGGAGACCTCGGTGCCATCGCTGAGGGTCGTGGCCCAGGAGCCACGCAGCGCAGGCTCGGATCCGTCGATGATCAGCGAGGCCCGCGACGCGGGCGTGAGCCCGTCGTCGGTCCAGTGGTAGAACTGGTCCTCGAGGCCGTCGCCGGTGACCTCCGATTCGCGCAGGAACCGCCCGGAGGCCACATCGACCAACAGGGGCAGGTCGGTCTGGGAGCGCACGAAGTCCTCGTCCACCAGGCCCTCGTCCACGACGACCCTGCACATCGCCAGCGCCAGCGCCGCATCGGTGCCCGGCTGGACCGGCACGAAGGCGTCCGCGGCGACCGAGGCCGCGTTCACATCCGGCGCGATCGCGATCACCTTCGCACCCCGGTAGCGCGCCTCGGTCAGGTAGTGGTGATAGGGGATCCACGTGTAGCCGGGGTTCGAGTGCCACAGCAACAAGACCTCGCTGTGGAAGCTGTCGTCCACGCTCGAGGCGCTCGAGAACTTCCCGAAGGTCATGTGCTGGCCCACCGGGAAGTCGTTGACCAGACCGTTCGCGTCGAGCGTTATCGCGCCGATCAGACCGGCGAACCGCAGGAACGGTGCCTGGGTCAACAGGCCACCCTCGACGGTCTCCTCGAAGATGACCGATTCGGGGCCCTCGATGTCGATCGCCTCGACGACCGCTTCGGCGATCTCGGTGAGCGCCTCGTCCCAGGAGATCTCCTCCCACTGCCCCGAACCCCGCTCACCGACCCGCCGCAGGGGATGCAGGAGCCGGTCCGGACTGGCGAGCTGCTGGCTCCAGGAAGCACCCTTCTGGCACCCGAGCGGGTTGAGGTCGGGAACCCCGGCCTCGACCACCGGGATGTTGCCGCCCTGTTCCTCGAAGACGACCTTGCCATCGCGCACGAACACCCGGTAGGGACACGTCGCCATGCAGTTGAGGCAGTGGGTGCCCCAGGCGACGCGGTCCCAGCTCCAACGCGCGCTGTAGGCAAGCTCGGTCTCGGTCATCGCGTCTCCGAAGCGGCCGTGTGTTCGGCCAGCAGGTCGGCCGCCTTGGCGATGTCGTCGGCGCAGAGCTCGATGTCGTAGCCCAGGGGCTCGTCGACGATCGCGAACAGCACCGAATCGCGTTCGGGCAGGGCCCTCGGCGCCACCTCGCTGCGCCTGATGACCACGCACGGGCGGTTCTCGGAGGAGAACCCCTCGACTAGCACGAGGTCGCGATCCGCGAAGTATCGCTCCACCAGCTCCGCGAGCGCAGGTGGGGGACCTGCGAGGTCGAACAGCACGTGGCCCTCGGGGCCTACGAGCAGCACCGGGTCGCCACCTGCCGCGCTGTGACGTGCCGAGTCGGACCCCGGGCGGTCGGCGGTGAACCCATGGGAGGCGTGCTTGACCGTGCCGACGCGCAGGCCGCGATCGCGCAGTGCTGGCAGCACCCGCTCGACGAAGGTCGTCTTGCCCGACCCGCTCGAACCCGTGATGGTCACGACCACTGGCACTCGGTGTTCCCCCTCATCCGACGGTCTGGCCCCGCAGCGGACTAATCCTCGTAATTCTATCTATAGTTGACATCGTGAGGCCAAGTGGCGTCTGGCACAGCTATGCCGGTAGAGACACCTACGCGCCTCAGGAGAGGATGCCCATCGAGCGCAGCTCCTCGACGATTACCTCCGCTGCCTCGTCGGGGGATCGCTCGACGGTGTCGATGCGCACCTCGGGCGAGTCGGGTGGTTCATAGGGCGAGTCGATGCCGGTGAAGTTCACAAGCTCGCCCGCGCGCGCCTTGCGGTACAGACCCTTGGGGTCGCGGGACTCGGCGACGTCCAACGGAGTGTCCACGAAGACCTCGCAGAACCGGCCCTCCCCAGCACGGTTCCTCGCGAGGGCGCGCTCCGCTCTGAACGGTGAGATGAACGACACCAGCACGACCAGCCCGGCGTCGGCCATCAGCCTCGCGACCTCGGCAACCCGCCTGATGTTCTCGATCCGGTCGGCTTCGGTGAAGCCGAGGTCGTGGTTGAGGCCGTGGCGCACGTTGTCGCCATCCAGCAGGTAGGTGTGGACCCCCAGGGAGTGCAACAGCGACTCGGTGCGGTTCGCGATCGTGGACTTCCCCGAACCGGACAGGCCGGTGAACCACACCACCGCCGGTCCATAACCCTTCATGGCGCTGCGGGACTCACTTGTCACATCGAGAGCCTGCCAGTGCACGTTGTGGGAGCGTCGCAGCGCGAAGTGCAACAGGCCCGCACCGACGGTCGCGTTGGTCAGGCGGTCGATGATCACGAACCCGCCCATGTCCCGGTTGGCAACATAGGGATCGAAGGCGATCGCCCGATCCGTGGTGACGGTGCACACACCGATCTCGTTCAGCTCGAGGGTCTTAGCCGCGAGGTGCTCGAGGGTGTTGACGTTCAGCTTGTACTTCGGCTGGGCGAGGGTCATCCCGACGCTCTGGGTGGCGAGCTTCATCACATAGGGGCGCCCCGGGATCATCTCGTCGTCGTGCATCCAGATGATGTCGGCCTCGAACTGGTCCGCTGTCTCCGCCGGTGACTCCTCGGCGCACAGCACGTCGCCGCGGCTGACGTCGATCTCGTCGGACAGCACCAGCGTGACCGCCTGTCCGGCCGTCGCCTCGTCGAGGTCGCCGTCGAGGGTGCTAATCCGCGAGACCGTGGTGGTCCTACCCGAGGGCAGGGCGCGCACTCCTGCGCCGGGTCTTACCGTCCCACCGACGATGGTGCCCGAGAACCCTCGGAACTCGGCATCGGGACGGTTCACCCACTGGACCGGTAGCCGGAAGGGCCCGTCAGCGACGGGATCGTCCACGTTGTCACCCTCGAGGTGCTCGAGCAGAGCCGGGCCCTCGTACCAGGGGGTCTCAGGGCTCCGGACGGTGATGTTGACCCCGCGCAGAGCCGACATCGGGATGCAGGTCACATCGCTCAGCCCGATCTCGGCTGCGAAGCTGCGGTAGTCCGACTCGATGCTCTCGAAGCCGGATCGCGAGTAGTCGATCAGGTCGAGCTTGTTGACCGCCACCACGACGTGTTCGATGCCGAGCAGGGAGACCAGGTAGCTGTGCCGCCGGGTCTGGGTGAGAACCCCTTTGCGTGCGTCGATGAGGATCACCGCGAGCTCAGCCGTGGAAGCTCCTGTGACCATGTTGCGGGTGTACTGCTCGTGGCCCGGGGTGTCCGCGACGATGAACTTGCGGTGCTCGGTGGCGAAGAACCGGTACGCGACATCGATCGTGATGCCCTGTTCGCGCTCCGCGTTGAGGCCGTCGACCAGCAGCGCGAAGTCGAGATCGCCACCCTGGGTGCCGACCAATCGCGAGTCCGCTTCGAGTGCGGCCAGGTGGTCCTCGAATACCAGCTGGGACTCATAGAGCAGCCTCCCGATGAGGGTGCTCTTGCCGTCGTCCACGCTCCCGCAGGTGATGAACCGCAGCATGGTCTTGTGCTGATGGGCCTCGAGGTAGGCGTCGATGTCCTGGGCCATCAGATCCTCGCGGACGTTCGACATCAGAAGTACCCCTCCTGCTTCTTGCGCTCCATCGACCCCGAGGAGTCGAAGTCGATCACCCTCCCCTGGCGTTCCGATGTGGTTGCGAGGAGCATCTCCTGGATCACCGCAGTGAGCGTGTCGGCCTCGCTCTCTATCGCGCCGGTCAACGGGTAGCAGCCCAGGGTGCGGAACCTCACGCTGCGGATCTCGGGAACCTCGCCCGCGCGCAGCGGCATGCGCTCGTCGTCGACCATGATCAAGGCCCCGTCGCGCTCCACCACCGGCCGGGGCGCCGCGAGGTACAGGGGCACGATCGGGATCTCCTCGAGGTGGATGTACTGCCATATGTCGAGCTCGGTCCAGTTCGACAGCGGGAACACCCGGATCGACTCACCCTGGTTGTGGCGGACGTTGTAGGCGCGCCACAGCTCCGGACGCTGCTGCTTGGGATCCCAGCGGTGCTGCGCGGAGCGGACGCTGAAGATCCGCTCCTTCGCCCGCGACTTCTCCTCGTCGCGCCGTGCTCCACCGAAGGCGGCATCGAATCCGAAGCGGTCCAGGGCCTGCTTGAGCCCCTCGGTCTTCCACATGTCGGTGTGAACCGCCGACCCGTGGTCGAAGGGGTTGATGCCCGCTTCGATGCACTCGGGGTTCTGGTGGACGAGCAGCTCCATGCCCGTCTCGGCGACCATCTTCTCGCGCATCTCGTACATGGCGCGGAACTTCCAGGTGGTGTCGACGTGCAACAGCGGGAACGGCGGCAACGACGGGTGGAAGGCCTTGAGCGCGAGGCGCAGCATCACCGAGCTGTCCTTGCCCACCGAGTACAACATGACCGGCCGTTCGCTACCCGCGACCGCCTCGCGCATGATGTGGATGCTTTCGGCTTCAAGTCGCTGCAGGTGGGTCAGGGTGGTCGTCACGTCAGACCTCGCGCTTGTTTTGGACGTTGCGCCGCGAGGATACGACGTCACCGCGTGACCCACCGCCTCCAGCGCGATGGGCCCGCGTCAGGCCGCGGGGCGTCGCCGCGGCGGGGCGGGCCCGTGATGGTCGGTGGCGTTCTGGGCGAGGACCAACCGGCCCTCGGGACTTCGGAACACCCGCACGTCGGTCGCTGGCTCCAGGCCCGCACCCGCAGCACGGGCCCGGTGCTGTTCCGCCAGGTCGTCCGGCAGGTCCTCGATCCGCCAGCGCAACAGCACCCAGGGTTGCCCGCAGTGGACGAGCCCGTGGTGCCTCGGACACAGCAGTGCACCGTCGTCGACGTTGGTCTCACCGCCGTTGTCCCATTCGATGCGATGGTGCGCGGCGCACCGGCGTGCCGGCTGTTCGCACCCGGGGAAGATGCAGCCTCCGTCGCGGACGGCCAGCGCCTGCTTCTGGGCCGGGGTGAAGAAGCGCACGCTGCGACCCATGTTGAGTGGGTTTCCGGCTGGGTCGACGGTGACCGGATGGAACAGGGCGTCGCACAACAACACGGCTGCGGACCATCGGTCGACATCCTCGCCGTCGACGGTGTGGAGAGCTGCCGGGACGCCGTCGCCGTCGACGACGATCGGCAGGATCGCGGACGGTGACGGGTGGGACCGGTGCGGGTTCGGGTCCGCTCCGCGACGTATCAGCTCCACGATCGCCCGGGCGCGCAGCACGCACATGGTCGGCACCGCCGTGCCGGCGGAATCGTGTTCACGACACGCTGCCCGGTACTGGCGATCCGTCTCGGTGTTGATGATCGCTTCGATCTCGACCGCGCTGTGGCCCGAGAGCTCGAGCGACAGGTGCAGATGCCCTTCGAGGTCTCGCCCCATCGCAGCGGTGTCACGATCACCGCAGTCAGGCTCGGGGCCGTCGTCGTCGAGCACGGCCACGACCTGGCGCAGGTGGGTGACGAACAGACGGTATCGGTGCAGTTTCGCGAACCGCACCAGCCGGTCCTCGATGTCGACCAGCGAATCGACGATGCGCTCGTTGCACACCCCTGCCAGCGCCAGGACATGATCGACCGAGATCAACCCGTCACCCAGGGCGTCTGCGAACGCGGCGAACCGCGCCAGGGTGCGCGCGACCTTCAGCTCGCGCCCCACCGCAGCCGGTGAGCTGTGGGTGCGGTTCGCCTTCCACTGCTTGACGCGCAGGCCCGCCTTCGCCTCGGTCGCACCCGCGTTGTCGAGGGCACCGATGGCCACTGCCTTCGCCGCGTCCAGTCGCCGTTGGGTGTCCTCCAGGGCCAGCACGGTGCCCATCAGCGCGTCGCCATCGAGAGAGGCGGGATCCAGCTCGCCCAGCGCACCGCGCATCTCGCTGAGAGCTGCGCGGATGGCCCGGCCGGCCGAGGCCACCGTGTCGACCGGATCGGGCGCATGATCCTCGATGAGATGCTCGTTCTCGAGCTGCTCGGCCATCCACACCCGGTACTCGGCGAGCTTGCGTTCCCGACGACGTCGCACATGGGTTGCGCACCGCGGACCGCCATCACGATCCATGTCGTGGCTGTGGGCCTCCGGGCTCGCACATCCGCAATCCCGAGCCCGGCCGACCCATCCCTGCGGGCCGGCAGCCCCGTCTCTTCCGGAAGCACCATCGCTTGCACTGGCGCCATCGCTATCGAACATGTGTTCTATTGTAGGCCGCCCCTGGGACACGGCGCGTCAACACGCCGACAATTGACCACAAGACATGAGAATCGACACAGGATGAGTCCGTACCGCCCGTTCGGCTCGGACAGCACAGGCATCGAGGGACCCGCGCGAGCTCGGTTCAGGACCTGAGGCGACGGATGAGCATGCGCACAACCAGCAGGATCAGCACGGCCCCCACTACTGCGGGGACGACCCGCTTCGCGGTCGCCCCGCCCGCCACCTCGAGCAGGTCGATGGGTTCGGGTTCGGCGGGCGAGACCGGCGTCGAACCCGGTTTCGATGATGCGGGCGTCGACGATACGCCTGAGCCAGCGGATCCGGTGCCAGCCGATGCGGTGCCAGCCGATGCGGTGCCAGCCGATGCGGTGCCAGGCGATGCAGTGCCGGGCTGGTCGGCCCCCGCTGGGGTGCCTTCGGCTGCTGCACCGGCGAGCACGGTCCCAGCGAGGTTGTCCGCGAACTGCTTCATCAGCTTCGCGGACACCTCGGCCATCACCCCGCGGCCGAACTGCGCCGCCTTGCCGGTGATCGCCATGTCCGTGTTCACGGTCACCTTCGTGGTGTCGCCGTCGGGCACGAGCACCGCGGTGATCGTCGCGCTGGCGTTGCCCTGGCCGCGGGTCTCACGACCCTCGGCGCGCAACACGATCCGCCTCGCCGCCTCGTCGGTCTCCACGAAGGTGGCCGCGCCCTTGTACTCCGCGATGACGGGGCCGACCTTGACCTTCACGGTGCCCTTGTAGTCGTCGCCGTCGACCTCGGTCAGCTTCGCTCCCGGCAGGCACGGGGCGATCACCGGGACATCGGTGAGCACCTCCCAGGCACGCTCGACCGGCACCTCCACGATGAATGAGTTCTCTAGTTCCACGTCGCGACCTCCGGCCCGCACACTACCCAGACGACGGACACGACCCGAATACCAGGTCACGGTCGGTCGTGACCTGGTCCACCGCGAGCCTGCAGACAGACCAAGAAAACCGACCATTGACGCACCCAGCCATAGGATGTTAGGCATACCTTATGGCAATAGATAGCAATCCCACAGCAATGGCTGTTGACGGCACCGAAGTTCTCGACGACAGCGCAGCGATCGCCACCGGCGCGGTCGGATCCGATGTGGCAGGACCTCATGCGACCGATGCCGAGGACGCCATCCCCCACGAAGCAGCACCGAGGGCACAGGGACCGGTTCCAGCAGCGGGTCTCGACCCCGCTCGGGTGGCCGGGCACTGGTTGCTGGCCCGCATGGGCAAGCGGGTCCTGCGACCCGGAGGTGTGGAGACCACGAGGTTCCTCCTCGACGGACTGGGAATCTCACCCGCCGACGACGTGGTCGAGGTCGCCCCCGGCCTGGGCGCCACCACCCGGTTGATCCTCGATGCCGAACCCGCGAGCTACACCGGGGTGGACCGCGACCCCGAAGCGGCAGGACTCGTGGCAGCGAGGATGGCGGGACCGAACAGGCGCGTGATCAACGCGACCGCAGCCGAAACCGGACTTCCCGGGGACTCGGCGGACGTGGTCATAGGCGAGGCCTACCTGACAATGCAGCCCCACTCGGCGAAGGCCCGGATCATCTCCGAGCTGGGACGCCTGGTGCGCCCGGGCGGACGCCTGGCCCTGCACGAGGTCGCCTTCGCTCCCGAGGACATCAGCGACGCACGACGCGACGAGGTCGCGAAGTCGCTCACCGGGTCGATCAAGGTCAACGTCAAGCCCCACACCGTGGGTGGATGGGCAGAGTTGCTGGCCCAGCACGGCTTCGAGGTCACCGCCCGCCACATCACCCCTCTCGCGCTTCTCGAGCCGCGCAGGCTCATCGCCGACGAGGGGATCGGTGGCGCGGCACGGTTCGTGTTCAACGTCGCACGCAACCCGGCGGCCCGCAAGCGCGTTCTTGCGATGCGCGCTTCGATGGGATCCAACGCGGCGAACCTGTGCGCGATCGGGCTGGTCGCGACGAGGGTCGATGCGGGCTGACCCCCCGGGTAGCGATCCGAGCACCACTGGGGCGAAGTCACGTTCCCCGCGCCGGCTGGTCCTGTGGGTCACCGGTGTGATCCTCGTGGTGATCGTTGCGCTCAGCGCGTTCGCGCTGTGGCCGAGGGGAGCCGATGAGATCACCACAGCCGACGCCGTGGAGGGGTTCCGGGACTCGGGGCCGCCCGTACCCGCTGACGCCTCCGGCGCTTCATCCCCTGTGGTGCCCCGAGCGGGCGTGTACGAGTACCGCGCCTCGGGTTCCGAACAGGTTTCGTTCGGTCCGCTGCCACCCGAGGACAGGCCGTTGCCGCCGACGGTGACCGTCGTCGTCGGCGAGCCGACCGAAGGTGACGACGGTTCGACCTGCTTCGAGTGGACCCTGAACCTGTTCCGACAACACACCGAGTCGACGACCTGGTGCACCGCCACCGGCGACGCCACCGATGATGCCGACGGTGGTCGGACACTCAGGCTCGCCGAGCACACCAAGCACCAGACGATCGGTGCGCTCTCCCCGGTGCTGAGGTTGACCTGCGACCCCGATGAGCTCTTGGTCCCGGGCCGCGGCGAGTCAGAGATCGCCTGTGGCCTGACCGTCGAGGGCGGCCCGATCCAGGTCGACTCGCAGATCACAGCGACGGCTGCCACCGCGGCGCCGAGTCGGATCGACGTCGGAGGCGAAGCGGTCGAGGGCACTCCCCTGACCGTCGACTACCAGGTGAGCGGAGCGCTGCGCGGGACCTGGTCGGAGTCCTACCTACTGGACGAGAACCTGTTGCCCCTGCGGATCGAACGGACCCTCGACCTGGTGGGCCCTGCGAAGCTCCGGGAAGACTCCATCCTGGAGCTCACCTCCCTCAGTCCTGCTCGCTGACCGTGCCAGAAACACGCAGGGACCCGACGGACGTCGCGTCCTCACTCACCGCCATGACAGCCGCGAGCGTACGGTCCACAGCCACCCTGGCCCGGGAGATGACAACCGGATCGTCCTGGAGGATGAACGATGTGTTGGCTGCAACCACCAATGCGTTCAACTCGAACACCAGGAGCTCCACATCGGTCCGGGCGCTCAGTTCCCCTCGTCCAACCGCTTGCCGGGCGGCATCGGTGAGCAGGCCGATCCAGTCACGCTGGTTCGCAGCCACCCGCTCCTTCATCGGACCGGGCCTTCCTCCGAGCTCGGCAGCTGCCGCGGCGAAGAAGCACCCGCCCGGCAGGGTGCGGTTCTCCACGTAGGCCAGAAAGTTCTCGCACAGCCCCCTGAGTCGATCGAGGCCCTCCTGGCCCAGCGCAGGAGCAACCACCACCTCGATGAACAACGCTCGCGCGGTGTCCACCGTCGCCAGCTGCAGGTCTTCTTTGGACTCGAAATGCGCGTACACGCCACTCTTCGAGACGGCTGTTGCCTGTGCCAGCTTGCCGATGCTGAGGCCGTCGAGACCCTCGATCGTGGCTAGCCGAACAGCGGTGTCGAGGATCAAGGTCCTCGTGCGCTGACCATCGGCACGGCTTCGGCGCCGGTTGCGCTCGCTCACGTCTGACACGGTTGACAACTTAGCACGATCGGTCGTACTGTGCTAGTTAGCACGAACGATCGTGCTAACTACGGTAGTCCTGACCTGAGGAGTACCGCTGGCGAACACGACAACAGGAGGACACCGATGACATACGTGAACTCGACTGCTGATGCACCGGGCATCGCGGAGACCGAACCACGACGGTTCGACTGGCGAGAAGCAGGACGTGGCTGGGGCGCCCGGGCGAAGGACTGGGCATACCTGTTCGAGCCCTACGCGCGATCGGCGAACGACTTGCTGCTCGAAGCACTTGGCGCCGGTGAGGGCGCGCGCTACCTCGACATCGCCTGTGGTTCGGGATTGGCCGCGAACACGGCTGCCCGACGGGGAGCACAGGTCAGCGGACTGGATGCGGCGCAAGCCTCGATCGAGATCGCGCGGGCGCGAACGCCCGATGGCGACTTCCGTGTGGGGGACATGTTCGATCTCCCTTTCGCAGACCGATCGTTCGACATCGTTACGAGCTTCAACGGGATCTGGAACGGTTGCGAGGGCGCCCTCGTCGAGGCACGACGCGTCATCACAGATCGCGGACGCCTCGGATTGACCTTCTGGGGCTCCTACGATCGCATGGGCTTGATGCCGTACTTTCTCGCGATCATCGAGCACTCGCCACCGAGTCACCAGGCCGCGACGGTCGAGTACGGCGAGACCGCGGTGGTCATCGAGGACATGTTGCGCTCCACCGAGTTCGAGCCCGGGGCGAGCGGCACCGTCGAGGTGACCAACGAATGGCCCGATGTGGATACAGCCGTACGCGCACTCGCGGCTGCCGGACCGGCGTTCCCGGCGATCGAGTCGGTCGGCTACGAGACCTTCTGCAACGTGCTCCGCGATCTCGTTGCTCCGCTGGAGGATGCGGACCTGGGCGTGCGCCTCACCTCGGAGCTGGGATGGGTGACCGCGCGCCCCTGCTGATCACGTCGAGATGCTCGTCACCTTGACATCATCCAAATGACGTTCGACAATACCAAACGATGTTTGATCCTGATGATCGTCGTTCGAACGGAGTCATCTCACTCACCGATCGCCGCACGGAGGCGACGCGCAAGGCCGTGATCGAAGCCGCGTGGGAGCTGAGTCGGGACAGAGGACTCACCGGGTGGACACAACGCGAGCTGGCCGGGTCGGTCGGGCTCAAGGCGCCGACGCTCTACTCGTACTTCGCGTCCAAGCAGGCGATCTACGACGAGATGTTCCGCGAGGGCTACGAGCAGGCCCACGAGCTCGCCCGGAGCTGGGACGCACTGGCCGACCACCTGCCGGCGCGGGTCGCTTTCAAACGAGCCATGCACGGGTTCTTCGAGTTCTGCACAGCGGATCCGATCCGCTACCAGCTCATGTTCCAAAGGGTCGTGCCGGGATTCGAACCCAGCGAGGCCGCGTACTCGGTGTCGTTGCGCCACTACGAGCGGTTCCGCTCCCAGATGGCCCACTTCGGCGTGACCGGAGACGCCGAGGCGGACCTCTGGAGCGCGATCAGCACCGGGCTCGTCGACCAGCAGCTGAGCAACGACCCCGGAGGTGACCGCTGGGAGCGCCTGGTCGACACCGCGGTCGACCTCTTCTGTGACCACGTGGGCATCCCGGCCGAACCAGATGGCCCACCCGCCGGCGCCACCCCTGTCGGCCATGACTGAGACATCGGAGGACCGAATGGAACCGAACACGGCCGACACCATCGAGTTGAGCTCGCTCGAACCGCTCCAGCGACGCGAGGGAACTGCTCTCGGCGCCGAGGAGTACCGGCGGTTCGTCGGCGAGCTGGAAGCACTCACCCCCGCCGATTGGAACGCGCCCACCGACTGCGAGGGGTGGACGGTGCGCGACCTCGCCGGGCATCTGGCGGGTTCGATGCACACCGCTACCGGCCTGCGTGCGCTCGCCAGGGAGCAGCGCCATGTCAAGCGCGAATCCAGGCGCAGCGGAGAAGCCGAGATCGATGTGATGGCAAGACTCCAGGTCGCATCGGTCGCAACGCTGTCCACATCTGAGCTGACCACGAGGATGCGCGAGCTGATCGAACCGGCGATCCGGGGTCGCTCACGCCTGCCTCTCCCACTGGCGCGCGCGGCGCGCTTCCGGGTCCGCATCGGCGGGCTCGACGAACGCTGGGACATGGCCTACCTCACAGGCACGATCCTCACCCGCGACACCTGGCTGCATCGTGTGGCCGACCTCGCCCGGGCCGTCGGGCGCAGTCCCCGGCTCGACGACCGTCACGACGCCCGGATCGTCGGAGATATCGCCGCGGAATGGGCGCGGCGTCACCGCCGGCCGGTCGAGCTCATCCTCACCGGTGAAGCGGGCGGTCACTTCCGATCCGAGGGAGGTCCGGGCGCAAGTGAAAGGAGGGGACAGCCGGCACTGCTCGAAATGGACGCGATCGAGTTCTGCCGCGTCCTCTCAGGTCGCTCCGAGCCCACCCACGAGCTGTTGCGCACCGAAGTGGCGTTCTGACTCTGTCGTTCTGACTCTGTCGTTCTGGGCGAGCGATCGGCTCGGCGGGCCCGCACAGGCGTGACAACGACCACACCGGCTCGGTCGATGCCGGCAGACGTCCACGGTCGCGGCTCGCATGATCACCGCAGGGAGCATCACCAGCAGGGCTCCCGAGGAGGTCGACCATGCAGAACGTCCCAATTGGCCAGAGGCTCGCCGACACCGGGCTCGCAGCCCAGGATCGCACCGATGATCCGGGCGGGGTCGGAGGTCACCCAGGGTCACACCGAGAGCCCATGTCACGACCGGAGAGCACCCGCAGGCGCTTGGCCGCTTGCGTGTCCGCGCTGGCCCTCGCCATCATGGCCAGCGGATGCATCGGCCACGCCCCGACGCCGATCGACCGTGACGGCGCCCGAACCAAGGTTGCCTCCACATCGACAACCTCGACAACGATGCCGGTGGCGCACGAGCAGGTGCCGGCCACGAGTGGAATGTGGGACACCGGGGTGCCGGCCGTGGCCTGTCGGGCAGCGGGCTGCATGCGGCTGGGTGAGGTGCAGACGCGGCCGACCCCGATCGGGCGTTGACCGGGAGGCGATGATCCGGGGGGAACCCGCCCGAGCACGGTTACGCTTCGGACCTGACGGGTAGGTGAGTCCCATGGATGCGATCCGCACGGTCGGCCACGGCACCCTCTCAGCCGGCGACTTCAGCGAGCTTGTCGAGTCAGGAGGGACCGAGACGCTGGTCGACGTGCGCAGGTACCCCGGGAGCCGCCGCCACCCTCACTTCAGCGAAGGCGCGATGGCGCAGTGGTTGCCCGAGGCCGGGATCGCATACCTGCACATCGGAGCACTCGGTGGTCGCCGCAGACCGGCACCGGACTCACCGAACAACGCGTGGCGCAACGAGCAGTTCGCCGCCTACGCCGACCACATGGCGAGCGACGAGTTCGCCGAGGGCATCGCCGAGCTGGTCGACGTGGCCGAGCGGTCTCCGAGCGCGATCATGTGCTCGGAGTCGGTCTGGTGGCGCTGTCACCGCCGGATGGTCGCGGATCACCTGGTGCTGGTCGAGGGACTGGCCGTCGAGCACCTCTTCCACGACGGGCGCCTCGTCGCCCACGAACCGATGGCCGAGGCGGTCGTGGTGGGCTCGCACCTGGAGTACCCACAGGACTCTGCGCAGCTCGGCCTGCCCATCGAATGAGCGAGGCGATCGCGAATGAGCGAGGTGATCGCCGTGGCGCTCAGCTCAATTCGATGCGACGCGGGCGGTCGATCTCGGACTTGGGAATCATCACCGTGAGCACGCCGTCGGCCAGTCCAGCTTCGACCGCCTCGGTGTCGACGTCGCCGGGGACCACCACCTCGTAACGGAACTCACCGACAGTGCGCGTCCGGTGCCGCAGCACCCCGACCCGATCGCGCTCCTTGCGCTCGCCGGTCACCGTGAGGCGCCTCCCGACCGTGGTCACCTCGACATCCCCCCGGTCGACACCGGGCAGCTCGATCTCCACGACGTAGGCGTCGTCGGTCTCCTCCAGATCAGCGGGAGGGGTGAACGAGCCCGCTGAACCGGCCGCGCCACCCCAACTGCCGAGTTGGTCGGCCAGCATCCGCTGGAGGCGGTCGAACTCGCCGAGAATGTCACCGGTGAGCGGTGGACGTGGCTCGCGTCGTGCGGGTGTGGGGTCGTTCATCGGAACCTCCTCGCTCGGTGGGACGCCACCGGCAGAGCCCCTCTGGCGGGCTCGGGTTCAGGAACCCGAGCCCACCGACTTGCGGCCCACCTCGACCTTGCGGGGCTTGGCCTTGTCGGCGACCGGGATCGTCACGTGCAACACGCCGTCATCGTAGGACGCCTCCATGGCCTCGGTGTCGAGGTTGTCGCCGAGTTGCAGGGTGCGACTGAAGGTCCCCTGGGAACGTTCGGCCGCGAGTATCTGCACGCTCTCCTCGGGCTCCCAGCTTCGCCCGGCGGTGACGGTGAGCGAATTCTTCTGCACCGTCAGGTCCAGGTCGTCAGCCGAGATGCCCGGCACGTCCAGCCAGATGTGGATCTGGTCTCCTTCACGGCAGGCGTCCATCGGCATGGATACCGGCTGGCGTCTGGTGCCGGTCAGGGTCGGGCGGGCCATCTCGGTGAGTGGATCGAACCTCATCAACATCTTCAGCTCCTCTCGTGCACTGCGGTGTGCAGTCCCTTGCGTACTGTGAACAGTGCATCTTTCTGATGGTGAATGCAGTATAGAACATGATGGTACTGCACTCAACTCCTCGCATGATGCATGCGGGTCCCAAGCACCAAGA
>CAYVYG010000033.1:0-14661 GCA_964454385.1 uncultured Microthrixaceae bacterium | reverse complement strand
CGTAGAAGGCGATGTCCCCGAGCCCGGCCCGAACCGCCCGCACGCCGGCAGCGGCCACGATCCGGTGGTCGAGGTGGCCGCCCAGCCCGGCGGGCACCAACAACACGTCGGCTGATCCCATCCACTTGCGGATCATCGCGGTCACCCTGTCGACCATCGGATCCTCCGATGACACCTCCGCACCGATGAACGTCTCCGGATCGAGTGATCCGTCGCGCAGGATCACCTCCTCGAGGTCCTGCACCCTCACGGTGTAGCCGAACCGCATCGCCGCGAGCAGCTCCTCGCAGCGTCGCCAAGCCGAGACGAGTGGCGCGCGACCTCTGGTGGGGTGCAGGCGGGTGGACCAGTTGGTGCGACCGAACACGACGCGCACCCGTACGTGGCGGGCCCGGGACAACTCGCCGTCGCGCAGGCTCTGGCCGAGCGACAACGCCGCGTCGTCGAAGTGCGGGGACACGACGGTCACGTCGCGCCCGGCGATGCGCAGCGTCACCTGTTCCCGCTCATGTCGACCCGTTCACCTCTGGCCGTTCACGTCTGCTGCGGCCCCCGGTTCATCCCCGCTGGTATCGTCGTCGGGCGCGTCACCGTTCCAGTAGCCCGGGTTCGACACGGCCAGCTTGTCCCTGACCGCACCACGCACGGCGGCGCACACCTCGTCGAGGTGTTCGTCGAGAGCACCGTGCCTGATGGCTCGCGCGAGGGATGCATCGTCGCTGAAGCCGAGCGCTTCGAGGCGCGCACGATGGCGGTCGACGAGCTCCGAGCCGTATGCGATCTCACGGCCGACGATGCGCACCACGTTGCGGGCGACGCGCAGGTCGAAGCCCGCCGCGCCCTCGCTGCGCCCCATGGCGGAGTCGAGGGACTCCGCGACGGCCTCGGCCAACTCACCGGCTCCGGGAGCGTCATGTGGTGGCTCCCTTCGCGCCGCCGGGAGCGGGGGAGGTTCCAGGTTGCTCGGACCCGCAACCAGCTCGAGCAGGTCCTCCTCGCACTCCGCCGCCCGGCGACCGATCGCAGCCAGTTCGGCCGAACGGTGCAGGCCGCGCAGGTGCACCGAGGCCTGAAGCACGCAGATCAGCCCCCAGCGCAGGCACGCATATGCCTCCCACCAGTCGAGCTCTGCAGCACCGGGCGGGTCACCTCCGGCCGATGCGTATCCCTCGAGCAGGTCCTCGACCCCGGCGATACCTCCGGCTCGCAGCGGCGACCCGAAGCGCCACGCACGTGCGCAGAACCAGCCGAGGTCCTCCACCGCCGAGCCGAGGTGGGCGAGCTCCCAGTCGAGCACGGCGGTGAGCCGGTCGCGCTCCACCAGGAGGTTCCCCATCCGGAAGTCGCCGTGAACCACCACGGTCGGCCGCGCCGCAGGACGGGTCCGCTGCAGGTGGGCGAGGCCCAGCTCGAACGCCGGATGCGGTTCCCCGAGCCCGTCGAGCAGCGCCCTCATCGTCTCCAGGGGCTCGGGTTGCCCGAGCCCGGCGTGCGAGGCCGGATCCATCGCATGCACCCGCGCACAGGCGGCTCCGATCCGTCGCGCCAGTTCGGCGCCGCCGCCGGGCTGATCCAGGTGGTTGCGGATCCGCGCGGCCAACGACTCACCGGGGACCTTCCCGAGAACCACGTAGCCGGCGTCACCGTCGCTGCCCTCGCCCAGCACCGGGGGAACCGCCACGCCGTGGTGGGCCGCGTCACGGAGCAGCTCGACCTGCGCCTGCATGGCCAGGTTCAACCCGGCGGACCCGGGCCGCTCCTGTTGGATGATCACCGCTGCGCCGGGATCGGTGACGACCTCCCAGGTGAGCCGCGACGCGCCACCCGAGAGCCGGCGCACATCGCTCACCTGCACGGCTCGCACAGGGACACCGTCGCGCTGCGCGACCACTTCGCGGACCGCGTCGAGCACCGCGTCCGCGGGTTGTGAGCCGCTGCGGCGGGTGGTCATCGCCGCGTGGACGCCCGCAACGCGGACGGCCGGTCGGATTCGTCGGTGATGTCGCCCACTATCGCCTCCAGGATGTCCTCCATCGTGACAAGGCCACACATCGCGCCCGCGGACCCCCGCAGCGGGACCGGGCCAGGTTGGCCCCCCGGCCCCCGGGACACCACCGCTACATGGCGTCGGGCGCGGCGCATCTTCAACAGGACATCGGGGAGCACCTCCTGCGCGTCAACCCGCAACGCAACCCTCACCAGTCCCGGCGGGAGCAGGTCGTCGCCTGCGAGCTCCTCGTGGGCCAGGAGGTCCTTGACGTGCAGGAACCCGATCACGCCGTCCTCACCGGTCACCAGGACCCGCGAGTGACCCGAGCGCACCAGCAGCGCCTCGGCGCGCTCGACGGTGGCATCCGCGGGGACGGTCACCAGCTCCCGCGCGGGGGCCATCACCTCCTCGACCCGGACCCGCAGGAACCCGAGCGCTCCCGAGAGCATCCCCGCTTCCCCGGCCGCCAGCTGGCCGCCGGCAGCCGCCTCGTCGAGCATGGCTCCCAGCTCCTCGGGTGTGTGGGCCTGGGTCAGCTCATCCGCGGGCTCCACCCGCAACAGCCTGGCCCCGAGCAAACCGAGCGAGTTGAGCGTCCAGACCACCGGTCGCAGCGCGGTCGTCACCGCGCGGTGAAGCGGTGCCAGCACCATGAGGGTGGACTCCGGCTTCGCGAGCGCGACGGACTTCGGAACCATCTCACCGGCGACCATGTGCACGAAGGACAGCACCGTCAGAGCGATCACCAGGCCGATCACCGCCGCAGCGCCAGCTGGGAGCGCGGTCCGTCCGAGGAGGTCCTCGAGGCCGTGACCGAGCACCGGCTCCACGATCCAACCGAGCATCAACGACATGGCGGTGATCCCCAGCTGGCAGGCTGCGAGCTGGACGTTCAGCGAACGCATCCCGGCCAGCGCCGAGGCCGCGCCGAAGTGCCCCTCGTCGACCGCGTCCTCGATGCGCGAACGTCGAGCCGCCAGCAGCGCGAACTCCATCGCGACGAAGAATCCGTTGGCCGCGATGAGTGCGAGGCCGAGGGCCACCAAGACGAGATCGCTCACGTCTGTGTCCCCTGCCGGTCGGGAGTCTCCTCACCGGCGCCGACCACTTCGTCGCCGGGAACGCTCTCCACCGACTCCGGAGCGGGTGCGACCACGCCGACGGTCGCCACCCGGTGCCGATCCATCTCGGTCACCTCGAAGGACCAGCCTCCGCAGTCGAATCGCTCGCCTGCATCGGGGATGCGCCCGAGGCGATCGAGCACGAAGCCCCCCAGGGTGTCGTAGTCACCTTCTGGCATCTCGAACCCGCAGGCGTCCCTCACCTCATCGGGATGCAGCCTGCCCGAGAGCAGGTGGGCTCCACGCCAGCGCAGCACCGGCGGGCGCTCCTGCTCGCGGTCGTGCTCATCGGAGATGTCGCCGACGATCTCCTCGACCAGATCCTCGATCGTGATGATCCCGGCTGTGACGCCGTACTCGTCGAGCACGACCGCGAGGTGGGCACCGCCCTCGGAGAACTCCTCGAGCAGGTCATCGAGCAGCTTCGCCTCGGGCACCATCGGAACCGGTTGGATCAGTCGATCGACACAGGCCGCCCGCCGGGTGGTGCGGTCCACCCGCAACACGTCCTTGACGTGCACCATCCCCTTGATGTCGTCGAGGTCGCCGTCGTGCACCGGGAAGCGGGACAACCCGGTCTGCGCCGAGAGGTCGAGCAGGTCCCCCACCGTCGAACCGGTCCGCAACGAGCGGACATCCGGGCGCGGGGTCAGCGCATCGGCGACGGTCTTGTCACCGAAGCGGAAGGTCCGGTCCAACAGCGCGGCCGTCTGGTCCCGGATGGTGCCGCCCGCTGCGCTGGTCTGGACCAGGCGGCGCAGCTCCTCGCGCGATCGCACCGTGGAGAGCTCCTCGGTGGGCTCCACGCCCACTGCTCGCAAAAGGGCGTTGGCGGTCGCGTTGCAGAACGAGATCACCGGCCGGAACACGACCGCGTAGACGCGGAAGGGCGCGGAGATCCGCAGTGTCGATTCGAGCGGACGCGAGACCGCGACCGACTTGGGGACCAGTTCGCCCGCCACCATCTGGACCACGGTCGTGATCAACAGCGCGACCACGATCGAGACCGCAAGAGCGCTCGCATCACCCGCCACGCCGGCGACCACCGGCTCGAGCGCAGCGGCGAACACCGGCTCGGTGAGAAGGCCGAGCGCCAGGCTCGTTATCGTGATGCCGAGCTGGGCACCGGAGAGGTTGAACGACAGGTTGGTCAACAGGGCGAGCGCGGCGCGCGCCCTGCGGCTCCCCTTGTCCGAAGCCAGCTCGAGCTTGGTTCGGTCGACCGCGACCAGGGCGAACTCGGCTGCGACGAAGAACGCGTTGGCTCCGATCAGAAGGACCGCTACCGCAAGGCCCACAGCAAGGCTCACCTGTGGCTCACCCGCCCCCGTTCGTGGCTCTCGTGTGGCGCACGGGGTCACTGTAACCCGACTGGTCCACCGGTTACCCTGCTGTCGATGGCACGCAGCGGATCGAGGCTCTCCGACGGGGATCGCTCCGACGGAGAGCGCTCCGAGGCTGCGGGACGCGATCTCGGGATCGAGACCCGACATGCCGACGCGGTGAGAGCGGCCGCGCGGCTCGCCAAGGTGAGCGGATCAGCACTTGCCCAGATCGACCTCACGTTGTCCCAGTACAGGGTCCTCGTCTTCCTCGATCCCGGAGGACGCCCGGCCTCCGATGTCGCCGCGCTGCTCGATGTGGCTCCCTCGACGGTCACATCGGTGGTGGACGGCCTGTGCGCACGCGGCCTGGTTGTCCGCGGTGAGGATCCCTACGACCGGCGCAGGGTCGTGCTCTCGCTCACCGACACCGGGCGCGAGATGGTGCGCGCGGGCGACTCGGTCGTAGCGGATCGCCTCGGTCGACTGCTCGACCGCATCGCCGGCGAGGACTCCGACACGGTTCTGCGCGGCCTCGAGATCCTCAACGTCGCGATGGAGGACTACCTGACCGAGAAGTTCGGCCGTCCCCGCGGGACCGACTGAGTGCCGGGCTCCGCCCCGGTCGCGCTGCGAGCGGAGGGTGTCGGGTTGCGCCGTGGAGGCCGTTGGATCCTCTCGGGGATCGACTGGTCGGTGAGCCCGGATCAACGGTGGGTTGTCCTGGGCCCGAACGGTTCCGGCAAGACGACCCTCGCTCGGATCTGCACCCTGTGGGAGCACCCCTCGGCGGGTTCCCTCGAGGTCCTGGGAGAACGTCTCGGGTCCACCGACGTGCGCTCGCTGCGGCGCCGGATCGCGCTGGTGAGCGCCGCCATGTCCAAGATGATCCGCCCCGGGTTGAGCGCCCACGATGTGGTCCTGTGCGCGAGGTTCGCCGCTCTTGAACCCTGGTGGCACACCTATCGCGACGAGGACCACGTCCGCGCCGACGAGCTGCTCGCAGCGCAGGGGGTCGGCTCGCTGTCACAGCGCAGCTTCGGTTCGCTCTCCTCGGGTGAGACCCAGCGCGTGCTGCTGGCGCGATCCCTGATGGCGGAGCCGGGGCTGGTGGTGCTCGACGAACCGGCTGCGGGGCTCGACCTCGGTGGGCGCGAAGAGCTCGTCGACCGCCTCGATGCGATCGCAGCGCGCCGATCGACCCCGCCGTTGGTGCTCGTCACCCACCACGTGGAGGAGATCCCGCCCTCGTTCACCCACGTGGTGTTCCTGCGCGGCGGCACCGTGATGGCGATGGGGCCGATCGCAACGACACTCACCTCCGATGCGCTCAGCTCGTGCTTCGGGGTGGGAGTGGAGCTGACGACCCATCACGGTCCGCGGGGGCCGAGGTGGTCGGCTCGCCGGGTCTGAGACCTCAGTCGCCGACCAGGTGGGCGAGCAGCCTGGGGCGGCTGCGCTCGATCTCGTCGCGCAGGAGCTTCTCGATCAGCGGGACCCAGAGGCTGCCCCCGTAGTACAGCGACATCTCGACGCTGCTCCCACCCCCGCTCACAGGATCGATCTCGGCTGTGAGGCGCCACGGGCTGTGCGAACGACCGTCGACCTCGCGGCGCACGTAGCGCACCGAGTGCGGCGGGTCGTGGACCTCACGGGTCATCCGCAACCGCTTCGAGCGGCGCAACGGCCCCACCTGTGCCCGAAGGTCGACCAGCCAGACCGGGCCGGGATCGTCGTCGAGACGCTCCACCGGGACCACCCGATCGACGATGTCGAGCCACTCCTCGTAGCCGTCGAGTGCCTCCAGAGCGCGGAAGAGCTCCTCGGGTGGGTTCGGCGTATCGAGGTGGGCGACGGTCTGCACCGTCCCATTGTCGTCGCGGCCGGACCGAAGCGCGCAAGGCGTACGGTCTGCGGGAGAAGCCTCAGCCCCCTCCGGGGGGTGCTCCCGGCGCCTGGGGAGCCGGCGACTCCACGATCTCGACCATCGGCTTGGAGCCGTAGATCGCGGAGAGCAGCGGGTAGGGGTTGACCGCTCCGCCGCCGCCGGGGTGGATCTCGAAGTGGAGGTGCGGTGAGGTTCCCTTGGCGTTCCCGGTGTCGCCCACGAAACCCACCACGTCACCCGCGTTCACCCGTAGGCCGTCGACCATGCCCGGTGCGAAACCGCTCAGGTGCGCGTAGTAGTAGTCGTTGCCCGAATCGCCCTTGACCCACAGCCGCAGGCCGCCGAGACCGGCGGTGCCGACCCGGTCGAGCACTCCGCTCTCGCTCGCGACCAGCGCGGTGCCCATTCGGGCGAAGATGTCCGTTCCCTGGTGCCAGTGAGCCGACGCCGTACCGGTCATGCGCGGGTAGCCCCAGGAGTCGATGAACTCGACCTCGCCACGGACCGGGAACACGAAGCCCTTCACGTAGACCTGGGCACCGTTCTGGTAGGCCTTGAGGGCCCGGGCGTCCTCGAGGATCGTCTCGAGCAGGGTCGTGAAGCCCTCGTCGAGCTCCGACTGGCGGACGCGCAACGCGGTGAGATCTGCCACCAGATCGGCTTCGTGCTCATCGAGGCGGGCCTGTGCCTTCTCGTGTCGCTCCAGGAGCACCGCGTCGGATTCCACGACGCTGTCGAGCAGCTCGCGGGCCACTCCGAGTTGCACCGGGTCACCGGTTCGCACCATCGCGATCCGGTCGTCGCTCGACCCGTTGACGAACGCGTCCACCGTGTGGTCCCGCAGCTCGGCCTCGACGCGTGCCGCCGCCGCGACGTTGGCCCTGCTGACGCGATCGAGTCCGTCGAGCTCTTCGCGCAGCTCGTCGATCCGGCGTTCGAGGTCGAGCAACCCGGCACGGCGCTGCGACAGGAGCTTCTGCTCGTCGACGAGCTGCGCTGTCAGCTCGTCGACCTTGGCCTGGAGCACCTCGTTGGTCACCGGGTCGAACCTCGGTTGGAACACCGGGACCTCACCGCCGTCCCCGGGGCCGGGATCGAACAGGATCGGAGCACGCGGGTCAGCCGCGAGATCGGGCGGGATGGTCGCAAGGGTCTCCGGTGCGTCGACCGCGGTCGTCGTCGTCGAACTCGTCGTGTTGCGGCCCGGGCGCGTCGTCGTGGTGGACCGAGGCGTCGTCGTGGACGGAACCGCCGTGGTGGTGGTCGGCCCGGTCGTGGTGGTGGACCCGTCGGGCACGCTGGTGGTCGTCGTGTCCGGCTGCTCGGTACCGCCCGGCGCCTGTGCCCCGACCTGGGACGCGCCGAGGACCGCGGCAACCAGCACCGACGCCCCGGCGATAGCCAACTTCCTCATATGCAACCCGTGTACCCCTTGTGCGCAGCCGGGTGGCCCGTGTCGTGGTCCCGCTAGAAGCTAACCAAGGCCACCCCGAACCACCACATCGGCATCATGGGCTGATCTCTGTACCCCTGATCCGTGTGACCCACGGCTCCCCCATGTGGCCGCACCGGTGTGGATCCACCCTACAGGCCGACCCATCCACCGCGCCTGCGTCCGGCCACCGAGTCGATCGTCCACAACACCACCGCGCACAGCACCGCCAGGATCACCGACAGCGCCATCGCCTGGCCGAACCCCGACTGGCCGGGTCTCGACAACAGGCGTTCGATCGCAACCGGTACCGTCGGCGAGGTGCGTCTCGCGACGAACACGGTCGCGCCGAACTCGCCGAGCGCAGCGATGAACGCGAGGCCGGCGCCGGCGACGATGCCGGGCGCTGCGACGGGTACCTCCACGGTCCACCAGGTGCGCCTCGGTGAGGCACCCGCCAGCGCGGCGGCATCGAGGTACTCGCCAGGTATCGCGCCGAACGCCGGTGCCACGCCCCTCACGACCAACGGAAGCGCCACCAGGGCCTGGGCGAGCATCACCAACACACCCGAGCGCGCGATGTTCCACTGCAGGCCGGTCGAGACGAGCAACAACCCCAACCCGACGGTGGTCGCAGAGATGGCGAGGGGCAACAGGAGGATCCTGGCGGTGATCCCGGTGGGTCTGGCGGAGACCGCAGCCGCAGCGGGTACGCCCAGGATCACAGCCAGAGCGGCGGCCGGCACCGCTGCGTACAGCGATGCGGTGATCGACGACAGCGGGTCCACGGCGAGCGAAGTGCCCGCGGCGGCGGATCCGAGCCCCATCCAGTTCGCGAAGCCGTAGCCCTCCCCCACGCGCAACGACCGCTCGACGAGTGCGGCCAGGGGGACCACGCACACCAGTCCCACTGTGGCCACCGCGGCTGTGACCGCCAGTCGTTCCACCGCGCTGACGGGACGCCGCTCGAGTCCGTCGCCGCTGCCGGCCAGCGATGCGCGCCATGCACGTCCACCCCCCGCGAAGATCAGCACAACAGCGACTGTGACGGCCTGCAGACCCGCGAGCACCGCTGCGCCCGGAAGGTCGAACTGACGGGTGGCACGGGTCCACAGCTCGACCTCGATCGTGGTGACCCGGCCACCGCCGAGCACCACGATCACCCCGAAGCTCGTCAGGCAGAACAGGAACACGATGATCATCGCGGAGCGCACCGCGGGAGCAACCAGGGGCAGCACCACCCGCCGCTGGATCTCCACCGGCGAGGCTCCCGCGAGCTGCGCTGCCGCGTACAGGTCGGGATCCACCGAGGACACCGCGGCTCCTACCAGGCGGATCACGACCGCCAGGTTGAAACAGACGTGCGCCGCGATCACCGCCCACCAGGTGCCGCGGAGGTCCACCACACCCGAGGGCCCGAGCAGCGTCGCGAACGCGGCTGCGATCACCACCGAGGGCAACACGAAGGGCACCGTCGCCGCGCTGCGCACCAGGTTGCGGCCACGGAACTCGTATCGCGCCATCACGGTCGCCACCGGTATGCCGATGAGCGCTGCGGCGAGAGCGCTGGCAGCGGCCTGCCCGACGGTCAGCGCGAGCACCCTCCAGGTGCGTGTCGTCCCCAGGATCCGCGCCAGGGCTCCGGTCTCGAGGTGGCCGTCGACGACGACCGCCCGCACCAGCACCGCGCCCAGGGGAACGATCACCGCGACCGCCACCACGCCCACCGAGATGAGGGCTGCGACCCGTGGACGCCTGGTCACCCGGGCACGGGTCACTCCATGACCGCCCGCCACTGCTCGAGCCACTCGTCGAGGTGGGCATCCGCAGCCACGGCGTCGATCACGATCGGATCATCGGGCCTGGGTGCCCAACGGCTGAACTCCTCGGGCAGGTCGACATCGGTGACCGGGTAGACGAAGTTCGACAGGGGAACACCGGACTGCCACTGTGGGCTCAACATGAACCCGACCAGCTCGCGCGCCAGCTCGGGATGCTCGGCACCCCTGAGTACACCGGCGTACTCGACCTGGGTCACACAGGTGCCCTCAGCAACGCTCGAGGCGGGCTCGTCGAGGGCCCCCTCGCTGAAGAAGACCTCCGCGGGTGGGCTGCTCGCATAGGACAACACGAGGGGTCGGTCCCCGTCGTTCACGCTGTAGTCGTTGTAGTAGGCGTCGTCCCAGCTGGGCGACACCCGCACCCCGTTGTCGGCCAGGTCCGCCCAGTAGTCGAGCCAGCCGTCGGTTCCGAAGACCTCGATCGTGCCGAGCATGAACGCAAGGCCCGGCGAGGAGTTCACCGGGTTCTCCACCACCAGCAGGTCGCGGTACTGCTCCTGTGCGAGGTCCTCGAAGTCCCCCGGTGGATCGATTCCGGCGTCGTCGAACCAGGCGGTGTCGACGTTGACGCACACCTCTGAGGTGTCGACCGGGGTGAGCACCCCGGCGGCCTCCCCGGGAGCCTGCAGCTCCTCGGCGATGTCGTCGACGCCGGGTGGGCGGAACTCCTCCAACAACCCGCCCCGGGCGGCCTTGAGCGCGGTCGTGTTGTCGATGCCGAAGATCACATCCGCTTCGGGTGACCCGGCGCTCAGAAGTGCGCCGGCCAGCATCGCTCCCGAGTCGCCCGCGGGGAGCACCTCGATCTCCGCCCCTGTGAGGTCCTCGAACGCCGCTGCTGCGTCGTCGTCGAGCGCGAAGGAGTCGTAGGTGAGAAGCCGCACGGGCCCCGGGTTCCCGCCGTCTGCCCCGGTTGTGCCGTCACGTCTGGCCGCGCCGTCACCTCCAGAGGTGTCATCCGAACCGCAGGCTGCGAGCAGCATCGCGCCACAGAGCACGCCGATCGCCACAGTGGCTGCCCGCGCGGTGAGCAGTCGCCGCAGGCCCGGGGTGCGGTTCGCAGCGGACATCGGTTCGTTCTCGCTACCGGTGATCATGATCAGAGCTCCCTCTGGTCGGGTACGACGACGATGAGCACACCGTCGTCCATGGCGAAGTCGGCGCGGTCGGCCACAAAGACGTTCGAGACCCCGACCGAGCTGTTCGCGTCGAGCAGGGCGTTCTCGAGCGGCCAGCGCATGCCGGTGACCGTCACGCCGCTCACCGGTCCGTGGAGCGCGAGGATGCTCGCGGTGGTACCGACCGCAGCGTGGAGGACCCCGCCGTCACGGATGGCCACCACCCGGGTCCGCCCGAGGTGCGCCTCGATCCGGTGGGTCGCGTAGCGGGTCGAACCCAACAGGGCCGCCGTGGCCAGCAGGTGGTCCAACCGTCCGACGGCGCTGCCGATCACGATGATCTCGCCTCCGTCGCCGCGCACAGCGTGGTCGAGCGCCAACTCGAGATCGGTCGCGTCCTTGTCGGGATCATGGCGTTCGACCACGGTGCCCGAGGCCTCTGCCACGGCGAGCAGCTCCGCCGGGATCGAGTCCATGTCGCCGACGAGCAGGTCGCAGTGCAGCCCGGCCGCCACACAGGCCGTGTATCCCGAATCAGCCGCGAACACGCGCTCGACCGACCGTGGCTCGATCACCTCGAGGACGTCTCGGACCTCTCGTGGTTCGGTCGGTCCGCCTGAGAAGACCACCGTGGCGGCCATGGGTTCCCTCCGCTGGCATTACCCAGATCAGGTTCATGGGTCGGTGGCGGCAGCCACCCTCTCAGCCCGGTGCCCCGGACTCCCCGTCTCGGGTCCCACGCTAGCCGACCTGCGTGTCGATCACGAACGCGTGGCCACGAGCCGTGAACCTCGGCATGCACCCGCTCATTGCGGATCGATCGACACGAGATGGAACTCGCCTGTCTCGGTGTAGGTGGACTCGCCGATCGGCGTGGCTGTTCGAGCTTCGATGGTGCGCTCGTTGCGGATGGGGAGGCCCGTGTCCGTTGCGAACCACACCTCACTGCGTTCGGTGCCCACCTGGGCACCTGACATGGTGCGTTCGCGCACGAAGCGCTGCGCTGCAATCGTCGCAGCACCGACCTCCACGGTCTCCTCCCCGACGAACCGGTAGGTCCCCTCCGAGACCGCCTCACCCTCCACCGCCTCGTTCGTACCGGTGCAGCGCGCGGTCCACTCCCGGTCGGGAGCGGGGTCCGCGGGCAGCACCATCGCCCCCGCAGCGCACGTGAAGTCGCTGAGGTTGGTGATGGCGGTCGCGCCGATCATCCAGCGTTGCCAGGACTGGCCACCCGCCTCCACCAGATCGTCACCTTCGGGACAGTGGTCCCAGCTCTGCCAGTGGTTGGAGCTGTAGTCGATGCGGAACGTCCAACAGCCGTCATCACCCAGCTCGACTGTCCCCGGCATGGAGGGTCCCTGGGACTGTGACAGCGGCGGGGTGGTCAGCGACTCCGAGCCGGAGCCCTCGTAGCGGTACACACCCGGTTCCGGCCGGCGGGTCGCGACCGATCCCTCCGGCTCCGATTTCTCGTCGATGCGTTCCTTCGCCTCGTCGATTCCGACCGGCCGGGCGTTGTCGCGCAACGTCAGGAACAGCCCGACCCCGACGAACGCGGCTACCACGATCGCGACGCCGAGCAAGACCCGCCAACCTCTCACCCTCCTGGTTCCGGGCGCGGCTGGTTCCCCTTCCTCGCCGGCTCCCGTCACAGGCTCAGCCCTCCGCACTCATATCTCCACCTGGGATCCCACTTCGACGACCCGCGCCGAGGGAAGCCCGAAGAACCTCGATGCGGGTGCAGCGGAGCGCAGCTGCGCCGCGAACAGCCGCTCACGCCACGGGGCCATCGTGTGGCGCGGCGTCGAGATCACCGTCTCGCGCCCGATGAAGTAGGTGGCATCGGACGCGTCGAGGACCTCGCCGTCGATCTCAAGCCCGTCGAGGTAGCTCACGACATCGGGCTTCTGCATGTAGCCGTGGCGGATCTCCACCTGGTACACGCCGTCACCCAGATCCTCGACGCACACCGCGGGCCCCGACCACGTCGGTTCGGGACCGACCTGCACCGACACCAGCAGCACCTTCGCGTGCATCGCGTGGTTGTGCTCGGTGTTGGTGCGCAACGCCGGCGGCGCGGTCCGCGGCCGGCTGTACATGAACACCGCCACCCCCGGAACACGGATCAGGTCCCCGGGCAGCGACTCGAGGAACTCCTCGATCCCTGTCGCGCCGGCATCGAGGCGCTCACCCACCGCCCGGCGACCGGTGCGCCAGGTGGTCATCATCAGGATGATCACGAGTCCGACCACGATCGGGAACCAGCCGCCATCGGGGATCTTGAACACGTTGGCGCCGAAGAAGCCCAGGTCGAGCACCGCGAAGGGGATGCAGACCGCGAGCGCACGCGCGGTGCTCCAACCCCAGCTGTTGCGCACGAACACGAAGAACAACAATGTGGTGATACCCATCGTGGCGGTCACCGCTATCCCGTAGGCGGCCGCCAGCGATGCGGAGCTGCCGAACGCGATGACCAGCCCGATGCAACCTGCCGCAAGCAGCCAGTTCACCGCCGGCAGGTAGACCTGCCCCGAGTGCGATTCGGAGGTGTGGTGCACGGTGAGGCGCGGCAGGTAGTCGAGTTGCGCTGCCTGCACCGTCAGCGAGAACGCTCCCGAGATGAGGGCCTGGGACGCGATCACGGTGGCGCAGGTCGCGAGGATCACGAGTGGCCAACGGCTCCAGTCCGGACCCATGTTGAACAACGGGTTGTGGATCGCCTCGGGCTCGGCCAGCAACAACGCACCCTGGCCCAGGTAGTTGAGCGCGAGGGCCGGGAACGCGACCGCGAACCAGCCTCGTCTGATCGGGTCGCGTCCGAAGTGCCCCAGGTCCGCGTAGAGGGCCTCGCCGCCGGTGACGACCAGGAACACAGAGCCCAGCGAAAGGAATCCATCGAAACCGGTGCGCGAGAGGTACTCGAGCGCGTGCAGGGGGTTGAACGCGGAGATGATCGACCAGTCGGCTGTGATCCGGGTGAGCCCGAGCACCCCGAGGGTCGCGAACCACACCAGCATCACCGGCCCGAACAGGGCGCCCACCGCCCCGGTGCCCTTGCGCTGCACCGCGAACAAGCCGACCAGGATGCCGACCGACAGCGGTATCACCCAGGTGTGCAACGCGGGGTTCACCACCTCGAGGCCCTCGACCGCTGAGAGCACCGAGATCGCGGGGGTGATCACCCCGTCGCCGTAGAGCAGCGCCATTCCGAACAACCCGATGATCAACAGCGCCCACATGCGACCACGGGCGCGGTCCCGCCCGACGACGAGCTCGGTGAGCGCCAGGATCCCACCCTCGCCGTGGTTGTCGGCCCGCAGGATGAACACGATGTACTTGATCGACACGACGAGGATCAACGCCCACAGGATCAGCGACACCGCGCCGGTGACGTTCATGTCGTCGACCGCTATCCCGTGGCCCTCGAAGGTCTCGCGGAACGCGTACAGCGGGCTGGTGCCGATGTCGCCGAAGACCACACCGAGCGCACCGATCGTCAGCGCGGTGGCGCCCGCCCTCGCGCGACTGCGTGGAGCGGCGGTCGCCTGCTCGGCAGCGGCTCGCTCCGGCACTGGTTCGGCGCCGGCGTCCGGGGTGGCCTCCTCAGTCACCGGTGATGCCGCTCATCCTCGCGAGGGTACGCAGCATCACCTCGTCGGCTCCCCCGCCGATCGACCACAGCCGCGTGTCGCGGTAGAAGCGTGCGGGCCACAGCTCCTCCACGTAGCCCATGCCGCCATGGAACTGGACCGCCAGATCGGCCATCCGCCGGGCGAGCCGTGCGGCGGTCAGCTTCGCGACGGTTGCTTCGCGGGTGAAGTCCTCCCCACGGTTGGCCTTGGCGACGGTCGCCCAGTTGTGGTGGCGGTTCAACTCGAGCTGCGCAGCGAGCTCCGCCAGTTCGTACTGCAGGTACTGGTTGGCGGCGAGCGGTGCTCCGAACGCC
>CAYVYG010000032.1:0-14683 GCA_964454385.1 uncultured Microthrixaceae bacterium | reverse complement strand
CCGACCACCGCGGACCCGCCCCACCACGACGAACCGCAGCCTGACGCAGGCACCCGAGCACGATCCTCCGAGAGCTGGATTTCCCGACGCAGCCGCGGTCTACTTAGCCTCGGTGATGTGAGCTCACCCGTGGACCCGACCGCAGCCGAGTACGACGTAGTGGGGATCGGAAACGCCCTGGTCGACGTGCTCAGCCACGAGACAGAGGAGATGGTCGCGTCGCTGGGGGTGGTCAAGGGGTCGATGACCCTGGTCGACCAGCAGCGCTCCGAGGAGATCTACCGGATGACCGGCCCCGCGGTGGAGATCTCCGGGGGATCCGCAGCGAACACCGTGGTCGGGGTCGCAGCGATGGGCGGTCGCGCCGAATACCTCGGCAAGGTCCGTGACGACCAGTTGGGAGCTGTGTTCGCTCACGACATCCGCGCAACCGGCGTCACCTACGACGTTCCGCTCGCTCCCGACGGTCCGGCCACAGGGGCATGTCTGATCCTCGTCACCCCCGACGCCCAGCGCACCATGAACACCTACCTGGGTGCATCGGTGCACTTCGGGCCCGCGGATGTCGACCGGGCACGGATCGAGCGTGCATCGGTGCTCTACCTGGAGGGTTATCTGTTCGATCCTCCCGAGGCCCAGGAGGCGTTCAGGGTGGCGGCGTCCTACGCACACGAGGCGGGGCGGATCGTCTCGGCCACGCTGTCGGACAGCTTCTGTGTCGAGCGCCACCACGCGGCCTTCAACGATCTGGTGAGCAACCACGTCGACCTGGTGTTCGCGAACGAGGCCGAAGTGCTGGCGCTGTATGGGACCGACGACTTCGACGTTGCCCTCGGCCGGGTGCGCGACCAGGTGGCCTATGCGGCGCTCACGCGCTCCGAGAAGGGATCCGTCGTCGTGACGCCCGACGAGGTGATCGAGGTGGCTGCGGAACCCGTCGAAGTGCTCGTGGACACCACGGGCGCGGGTGACCTGTACGCGTCGGGGTTCCTGCACGGCTTCAGCCGGGGTGCTGATCTGGAGTCATGCGGGCGTCTCGGGTCCGCTGCGGCAGCCGAGGTGATCTCACACCTGGGTGCCAGACCCGAGGCCGACCTGCGCGCTGTGGCAGCGAGGGTGCTCGGCGACGCCTGAGCGTCGGGAGGCTGAACGAGCAATGACTTGTGAGCCAGCCTTGTGGGCCAGCCTTGTGGGCCAGCCTTGTGGGCCAGCCTTGTGAGCCAGCCTTGAGAGCCAGGCCTTGAGAGCCAGGCCTTGAGCGAGCGCGAGCCCGGCGGGCAGCCTGGTGCTGAGGCCTCTCGCGGCGTGGTGCGCGTGGTGCAACACCCGTTGATCGCGCACAAGCTCTCGATCCTGCGTCACCGCGGAACGCCACATGGTGAGTTCCGTCGACTGGCGCGCGAGATCACGCTGTTGTCCGCGTACGAGGCGACCGCCGATCTGCCGACCGAACACGTTCGGGTTCCCACGCCACTCGCGGAGGCCGATTGCGAGCGACTGCGGAACCCGGGACCCGCGGTCGTGGGCATCCTGCGCGCGGGCCTGGTCATGGTCGAAGCAGCGCTCGAGTTGTTGCCGCACGCCGCGGTAGGCCACCTCGGCATGTACCGCGATCCCGTGACGCACGAGCCTGTCGACTACTACGAGAAGGTGCCCGACCGCCTCGAAGAGCGCGCGGTGTTGATGGTCGACCCGATGCTCGCGACTGGGGGCAGCGCTGTGCGGGGGCTGACGCGCTTGCGGCTGGCCGGCGCAGAGGACATCCGGCTGTTGTGCATCGTGGGATGTCCCGAGGGCATCGAGGCCGTCCATCGCGAACACCCCGGAGTGCCTATCTTCCTGGCGGCGCTCGATGATCATCTCGACGAGGATCGCTACATCGTTCCCGGTCTCGGGGATGCCGGCGACAGGATCTTCGGCACCCAGTGAAGGTGCGGTCAGATCGGCGCGTGATCGCTTCCGGCGCAGCTCATCTCCGGACGCGCCTGGCGCGCGGCTTCGGTGTCTCCGCTCGAAGGTCGATCGCAGGCAGGGTCGGCCACAGGGTCGGCGACTTGCGCGCAGCCAGGTCCTCGGCCCAACCGACGACCACGCAGACCGGCACCAACAGCGCGCAGGTCATCAAGAAGCGGATCAGGACCGAGTCGTGACCCGGCACATCGAGCTCCAGGAGCGCGTATATCAGCGGCATGTGCCACATGTAGATCGTGAGCGACCTCGCCGACATCCAGTTCATCACAGCCCGCCACCGGTGTGACTGCAGAGCC
Source organism: uncultured Microthrixaceae bacterium (assembly GCA_964454385.1). Classification (GTDB taxonomy): domain Bacteria; phylum Actinomycetota; class Acidimicrobiia; order Acidimicrobiales; family Microtrichaceae; genus JAMLGJ01. The sequence continues at coordinate 12,416 of CAYVYG010000032.1, read as the reverse complement.
GGCTCGATCGCCCCTCGCAGACCCATCGCCAGGGTCAACCAGAACATTCCCAGCAACAGGGCGCCGATGGCTGCAAGTGGCACCATCGACTGGTGGAACACGAAGAACAGGGCGGCGCCGGGAGGTCCGGTGGCGACGGTGATCCAGCGCCACCGGGTGGCCATCCACTCCTCGAGGGTGCCGTCGTGCTGCAGGTATCCGATCGACCAGCACAGCGCCCAGAACGCGAGTCCTCCGATGCCGATCGGCAGCAGCAGCACCGTCGCTACGACCAGGGCGATCCAGTAGCGCTTCCCGTGACGTTGCTGCTGGGTTCGCAGCCACCCACCGCACAGCGAGAGGATCAGGTGCATCTGCAGGTACCAGAGCGCGATCCACGTCATCTCCAGGTTCGTTCCGGCGCCCGGGCCCTTGGGGCCGCCGAGCGAGAGGACCGGCATCGCGAACGACACCCACGACCCGGGGTGCACCTCACCGAGCACGCCCAGGTAGGCCCAGAGCACGACCATCGCTGCGACGTAGAGCCAGTACGGGTACAGGATCCGGCGGTAGCGACTCGAGATGACCTTCGCCACGCTGCGACGTTCGAGCGAGTTCGCGTACAGCGAGCCCGCGATGAAGAACATGAGGGGCATGGCGGTGATCGCGGTGACCTGCCACGCGCTGGTGGAGTGGTAGAGAACGACGCGCATGAGCGCGAACGCCCGCAATGCGTCGAGGTACACACTTCGTCGAGCTGGTTGCGCCAAGATCGCCCCTGGTAGCGCTGCTCCCCCGGGGGGAACCGTAGCTACACCCGGCGCCGGCGCGCCACCGCTTCGGGCTCCCCGAGCAGATCTGGCAGATCCGCGAGCCGCTCGAGCCGCCCGAACTCGGCATCGGGGGGTATCTCGGCGCTCTCGAGCGCCCAGGTCACCTCGTAGGGCACGTGCACAGCGGCCGCGCCGAGCGACAGCACCGGCAACACGTCGGAGCGCAGCGAGTTGCCGACCATCACGAAGTCCTCTGCCGAGGTGCCGTGCTCGGCGAGCACCCGCCGGTACGTCTCGGGGTCCTTCTCCGAGACGATGTGCACACCGTCGAAACGCTCGGCCAGACCGGAGCGGGCGACCTTCGACTCCTGGTGCAACAGGTCGCCCTTGGTGATCAACAGCAGCTCATGGTCGACGCTCAGCCGCGCGACGGCGTCCTCGACCCCGTCGATCAGCTCCACGGGGTGGTCCATCAACTCCTTGGACCAGTCGAGTATCCGGCCGATCTCCGACGCGGTCACCCGCGCCCCGGACACCTCGACCGCGGTCTCGATCATCGAGAGCGTGAAGGCCTTGACCCCGTAACCGAAGCGCTCCAGGTTGCGGCGCTCCACCTCGGTCAGGTGCCCGACCGTCGCGCTGCGGTCGTCCAGGTAGGGCCCGAGCAGCTCTGCGAGTCGTTCGGTGGTGGTGATGAAGTGGGTCTCGCTGTGCCAGAGGGTGTCGTCGCCATCGAGACCGATGACCCTGTGCTTCCCGGCGCTGACGGGGTCCCGAGCGAACCGGTCCTTGCTGGCCATCTCCCGACAGTACCGGCGGTACGGTTGGGTGGTGGATCCGACCCGGGACCGTGCGCACGACAGCATCGCTCTGGACGCGGTCAACGCCGTTGCTGCACCGAAGGTGCTGTTGCACGACCACCTCGACGGCGGCCTGAGGCCAGCCACCATGGTCGAGTTGGCCCGCGAGTACGGCTACGGCGGGTTGCCGAGCGAGGACCCCGAGGAGCTCGCCCGGTTGGTGCGCAGCGGTGCCAACAGGCGCGATCTGGAGCTCTATCTGCGGACGTTCTCCCACACCGTCGCGGTGATGCAGCACCTCGAGGCGATCAAGCGTGTGAGCGTCGAGTGCGTGGAGGATCTGGCTGCGGACGGTGTGGTCTATGCAGAGGTCCGCATGGCACCCGAGCTGTGCACGGAGACCGGGCTCACCCTCGACGAGGTGACCGAGGCGATCCTCGAGGGCTTCGCCGACGGCGAGGCCACGGCGCGCGCTGCGGGTACTCCGATCGTGGTGCGATTGCTGTTGACCGCCATGCGCACCGCGGCGCGTTCCTCGGAGATCGCGGAGGTGGCGCTGCGGCACCGCCACGAGGGCGTCGTCGGCTTCGACATCGCCGGTGCCGAGGCCGGCTATCCGCCGAGTCGGCACATGGATGCCTTCGATCGCATCCGGCGGGCGCACTTCCATTCCACCATCCACGCCGGTGAGGCGTTCGGGCTGCCATCGATCGCGGAGGCGCTCGGATGGTGCGGAGCGGAACGCCTCGGTCACGGGGTGCGCATCGTCGACGACATCGAGCTCACCGATTCCGGTCCGGTTCTGGGAACCCTCGCCAACTACGTTCGCGACCGCCGGGTGCCACTCGAGATGTGTCTGTCCTCCAACGTCCACACGGGTGCTGCGCCGTCCCTCGACGAGCATCCCATCGGGCTGCTGATGGGGCTGCGGTTCAGGGTCACGGTGAACACCGACAACCGGCTGATGAGTGGGGTGTCGCTCACCGACGAGTTCCTGTTGATGGCGAAGCACCACGGCGTGGACCTGCAGATGATGCAGTGGCTGACAGTGAACGCCATGAAGTCGGCGTTCATCCACTTCGACGAGAGGTTGGTGTTCATCGAGGAGGTCATCAAGCCCGCCTATCGTGCACTGGGTGCCAGATGAGCGCGGACCACCCGGCCGGCCGGGCTGAGCTGGCGGCGCGCATCGATCACACGATGCTCAAACCTGAGGCGAGCCGCGACGCGGTGATCGGGGCCGTGGGTGTGGCGGTGTCCAACGGCTGTGCCTCTGTGTGCGTGCAGCCCTCGATGGTTCCGGTTGCGACCGAGGTTGCTGCGGGGCGGATCGCGGTGTGTTCGGTGGTCGGCTTCCCGCATGGAGCCAACCTGAGCGAGGTGAAGGCCCATGAGGCCGCCGGTGTGGTGGCTCTGGGGGCGACCGAGGTGGACATGGTCGCGGATCTGTCAGCGATCGCTGACGGTGACTTCGAGGCGGTTCGCGCCGATGTCGCACGGGTGCGCGCGGCGGTGCCCGCCGCGGTGCTCAAGGTGATCCTCGAATCGGGACTGTGGACCGAAGCCGTCCTGCGTGGGGCTTGCGAGGTGGCCGTGATGGCAGGCGCGGACTTCCTGAAGACATCGACCGGCTTCCATCCGGTGGGCGGGGCGACGCCGGAAGCGGTGGCGACGATGGCAGCCACCAGTGAGGGGCGGGCCAGGGTGAAGGCATCTGGGGGCATCCGCGACCTGACCACCGCTCTCGCGATGCTGGATGCGGGTGCGGACCGGCTGGGGCTCTCGGGTACCGAGGCGATCCTCGGTGAGCTCAGCCGATCAGCGAGCGGAGATCAGATCTGACCACCGACAGGCGGCGGCGGGCACGCGCACGTGACTCGTCGGGATGTTCATCGGGAGCAACAGGCTCGATGGCCTCGCAGTAGTACTTGAACTTCGCCTCGGTACCGGAGGGCCGCAGCACCACCCGGGTATCGTCGCAGAGCCACAGACTCGACACACCGGGTCCGGGCGTGTCGCTGCGCTGCACCTCGATCCCACCCAGTCGCGAAGGCGGCTCGGCCAGCAGCCGGGTCGTGATCGCCTCGACGCGGCCGGTGGCGTCGGGACCCTCGAGGCGCACCGAGCCGTTCTCGGTCACGTGGGCTCCGTGGGCCCTGGCGAGGTCGTCGAGCACGTCCCAGACGCTGCGCCCCGAGGCATGCAGCGCGCACGCCATGTCCGCGGCAACGAGTGCCGCGGTGATCCCGTCCTTGTCCCGCGTGTCGGGCCCCACGGCGTACCCCAGCGCCTCCTCGTAGGCGATGACCTGGTGCCAGTCCGGGTTCTCGAGCGCCGGCCGGCACAACCACTTGAACCCCGTCAGCGTCTCCGCGAAGTGCACTTGCGCGTGCTGCGCGATGGACGACAACAACCTCGATGACACCACGGTCGTGACCACCAGCCGCTCGTTGGGCTCCTCAGTGAGGTCCAGGAGGTGGACAGCCAGCAGGGCCCCCAACTCGTCGCCGGTCAGGGTCCTCCAGTGTCCGTCCCGTCCGCGCGCCGCTACCGCGAGCCGGTCCGCGTCGGGGTCGTTGGCGATCGCAAGTGCGGCATCGACGCGCTGCGCGAGTTCGATGACCCCGTCCATGGCTCCCGGTTCCTCGGGGTTCGGGAACGCGACCGTGGGGAAGTCCGGATCCGGCCGGCGTTGGGCTGCCACGTGGTGGAGTCTTTCGTGGCCGTGGCGACGAAGGGTCAGATCCAGGAGGTCACCGCCGACACCGTGCAGCGAGGTCAGCGCGAACGGGAGCGTCGGATCAGCCGATTTGCGGCGCCAGGTGCCGACCGTCTCCAGGTAGGCCTCGACCAACGGGGCGCCCGCCTCCACGGCTCCGAGGTGATGGACCTCCGCTGTGGCTCTGGAGCGGATCGGATCGACTCCGGCGCGCGCGACCCGGTCGATCCGGTCCGCGATCAGCGAGTCGATCGGCGCGACGATCTGTGCTCCGTCGTCCCAGTAGACCTTGATCCCGTTGTCCTCCGGCGGGTTGTGGCTGGCGGTGACCACGACGCCCGCCGCCGCTCGGAGGTGGCGCACCGCGAACGCGGCGAGCGGTGTCGGGGCAGGCCCGTCGATCCGGTGCACCCCGATGCCGTGGGCGCGCAGCACCGCTGTGATCTCGGCGGCGAAGCTGTTGGATCCGTGACGGGCGTCGTGGGCCACGACGATCCCTCGGCCAGCCGCCTCCGCGACCGTCTCGGTGAGCGTGAGCGCGAGTCCGGCCGCGAAGTGGCGACAGGTGAGGCGGTTCATGCGATTGGGCCCCGGTCCGAGCGGCCCGCGCAGACCCGCGGTGCCGAACGAGAGCCGTCGCCCGAACAGCTCGGCCAGCTCGCTGGTGGTCGCTTCGCGCACGAGGTGGTCGATCTGGTCGCGGGTGCGCGGATCGGGGTCGGCGCGCTGCCATTTCGTCGCAGCGGCGACGAGGGTCTCGCGTCCAGGATCGGCGTCCATGGCGGGTCAGGTCTTCTCGAGCACAGCGCTGACGAGGGAGCCCAACCGCTTCACCGATGCGTCACCTGCGGCGAGGACCTCCCGGTGATCCAAGGATGCCTGGAGGCCGGCTGCCAGGTTGGTCACGAGGCTCACAGCGAACACCCGGGCACCGAGATGTCGTGCCGCGATCGCCTCGAGCACCGTCGACATCCCCACGAGGTCGGCTCCCAACGATGCGAGCATTCGGATCTCCGCAGGGGTCTCGAATGCGCCGCCGAGCAGACCTGCGTACACGCCCTCGACCGCTCCGGGATCCGCGGCCAGGGCCTCGGCTCGCAGATCCGCATCGAACAGCCCGGTCAGGTCAACGAACCTGTTGGGCAGGTTCTCCGGCGGCGGTGGTCCGGCGAGTGGGGAGGCGCCGGTCAGGTTCAGCTGGTCACGTATCACCACCGGGGTGCCGGTCGTGATCTCGGGGCGCAGAGAACCGGCTGCATTGGTGAGCACCACGGCGCCTGCTCCGGCGAGCACCGCACAGCGCACGCCGTGGACCACGGTGTGGGCATCATGACCCTCGTAGAGATGTGAGCGACCAGCGAGAACCAGCACCTTGCGACCGTGGAGCTCGGTCAGGGTGATGTCGTCGCGATGACCCTCGACGGTGCGCGGCGGTATCCCGGTCAGCTCGCCGGTGGTCATCGTGGCGACCGTTCTGCCGAGCGTCGCAGCGACCTTCGCCCAGCCCGATCCTGTCACCACCGCTGCGTGGGGCGTTCCGAGACGGTCGCTGATGGTCTTCGCGTCGCGTTCCGCGAGCATCCAGGGGTCGGGTTGATCGGGCATCGATCCAGTGTTGCACCACGGCCACCGGTACGCTGGAGTCCCGGGCAGCTGCGCCCGGGATCCTCGATCCGACGGGGGACCGCTGGTCTTGCAGACAGTCGAACGATTCACCGACAGCCCGGAGGTGCAGGCCCCGAAGCGCCGACCACCGGTCGGATGGTTGATCGTCGCTGCGTTGGTGATGGTCGCATCGGTGCTCGCGATCCAGAGCCGGGTCGGTGTGATCCTCGCCGTCGCGGTCCTGTTCGTGGCCGGCTGCGTGTACTTCGCGCTCAACCGGGGGGTCGCGTTCCTCGAGGTCGTCGCGTTCCTCATCCACTTCGACGGGGTCGGCGCCGGTCCGGTGACCCTCGGTCGCGGCATCTCTGTCGCGGTGGTGGCGCTGATCGTGTACAAGCTCCTGGCCGAGGGGTGGCGTCCCCCCGCTGTACCCGTGAGGCACTGGATCGGTCCGTTCGCGCTCGTCGCCTGGGCCCTGGCCTCGGGTGGTTGGTCAGCCGAGACCGGAGCCTGGATGCTCGGGATGGGGACCTACGGGCTGGCGATCGCCTATTTCGCTGCGACCGCCTTCCTCGTGGACTCCCACCAGAAGGTCCTCCAGTACCTGCGGGCGTACTGGTACGGCGGGATCTTCGGCGCGGTCGCCGGTGTGCTCGGTCTCCTGTTGGGCGTTCGGTCCTACGGCTTCAACGGTGACGCGAACCTCTTCGGTGTCCTCGCCGCCTCGATGATCCCGCTCACCTTTTACTACCTGCGACAGGCCACGACGACGCGTCCGAAGCTCCTCTACGGTCTCGTGCTCGTCCTGGTGCTGGTGGGTGCCGCCGGGGCCGGCAGCCGCTCGGGGCTGATCGGCGCCTCGGTCGCCCTGTTCGCAAGCCTCGTGTACCGGCCGGGGGCGTCGCTCAGACAGCGGGTGTCCGCGATCCTGCCGGCGATGGCCGCGACGTCGCTGATCGCGTTGGCCCTGTTGTTGTTGAACCCCCAGACGATCGCCCGTGGCACCGAGAGCTCGGGTCGCATCGACTTCTGGAAGGTCAGCGTCGAGTTGATCGAGCAACAGCCGGTCATAGGCCACGGTCACTTCCAGATCGCCAAGATGATCCCAGGGCTGTTGGCCACGACGCCGGGCACCGAGACCCACTCCGACAAGCGGGACACGGTCGGAGCGCACAACACCTGGCTGGATCTGCTCGGTGATCTCGGCTTCATCGGGTTCTGCATCTTCGTCTTCATCGCTGCTGTGACCGTGGTGGGCCTGTTGAGACCCCGCTGGAAACAGACCAAGGAGGTATCGGGGTACCTGTTCTTGATGTTCCTGCCCGCGCTGTCGGGATCGATGTTCCTCGACCTGCAGAACAACAAGCTGTGGTGGTCGGTCGTCGGGCTGGCAGGGGTGCTCCAGGTGCCGTCCTGGGGCGTTCGGTACCGGGGCTACTTCTCGGATCCCGGCGAAGCCGATGACCAGGTGCTCTTCTCGGCCCCCAGGCTGGCTCGCTGGGACGTGAGGATATCCAGGCGTTTCCGGGTGTGGGTCCTGCTGGGAGGCGTCGTGGGCGCGTTGGTGATGGGAGTGGTGTCCTCGGGGATGCGGCCCGACTACAGCGCGACGGTGTCGTTGATGATCCCGAAGCTCGACATCAACCCGGGGTTCCCGAGCATCCCGATCGACAGATCGAGGATCAGCGTGATCCACACCCTGGTCCTGTCGGATGCCTACGGCGCGCGTCTGGCCGAGCGATCGGGCGTCGATCTGGGGCCGGACGCGATGGCTGACCGGATCAGCGTCAGGCGTCCCGAGTTCGGGCCCTATCTCGAGATCACCTTCACCGATGCCTCCGAGGAAATGGTCGAGTCGGTGTCCGCTCACATGCTCGATGCGCTGGCCGACCTCGTCGCCGATGGCCGGGCGATCTCCGAACCGGTGCTGCGCGACGAGTTGCGACCCACGACCCCGGGTCAGCAGCGGTACTACACCGGACCGCTGTACCTCGTGGTGTCCGACGTGCCGGACATAGATGTCAACCCACCCCGAAGGGTATGGCTGGTCTTCGTGGGCACGGCGACCGGGGTGATGGTGGCTGTCGGCGCGACGCTTCTGATGCAGCGCCGGCCGAGGGTGAACAACGACGACGACTTCCCCGACGCGCTCGGGATGCCGCTGTGGAGCCACGTGGGGCGCAGCGGGCGGCACAACCGTGCGACCGCGGCACAGTACTCACAGGTGGCGGTGAGGGCTTTCGAGGCAGCCGAATCCGAACGCTGGCCGCGCCGTCTGGTCGTCGCATCGCCGACCTACAGCGGTTCGACCCGGACGCTCGCCCTCGGAGTCGCGGCCGCGATCGCCGCGTCGGGACAGAAGGTGGTGCTGGTGGATGCCCAGCTGAGGCGCCCCTGGCTGTCCATGCGCCTGGGAATGTGGCATCGAAGCGGCCTCGCGGACATGTGCGAGGGCGATTCGGCTCTCGGGGATGTGGTCGTGAGGCTCCGGGCGGCGACCATGGGTCGCACGCTGCGCGGCATGGTCAGAGCCGAGCGGGAGAACCTGCGCTTCGTGCCCGCGGGCCGGTTCGCCTGGGGTCGGGATCCGGTGCTCGATCCCAGCGTGTTCGACGGGTTCGATCCTTCGGTCAGCGTCGTCGTGCTGGCGCCACCGATGCTGGGGAACATGGCGGTCGGCCCGGTCCTCGAATGGTCCGAGGTGGTCCTCTACGACCTGGTCGAAGGCGAGACCGTCACATTTGATGCCGAGGACGGCGCTCTGCAGATCGCCACATTCGCTGCTCACCCCGGCGTGGTGCTCTCCGATGTTTGAGGCGGACGCACCGGCGGTCAACTGGATCGACAACCACTGCCACCTGGGGTCCGTCACACGGCGGCAGGACAGCGAGCCCGTGAGCGGTGAGCTGCTGCGCGAGGCCCGGCGCAGTGGAGTCGTCGGATTCGTCGATGTGGCGGTCGACGCCCAGAGCGCGCGTCGCTGCCTGGCGCTCGCGGCGCAGGAACCGGACGTATGGGCCACGGTGGGGGTGCACCCGCACTCCGCCTCGCAGGGCGTGGACGGGGTCGAGGCGCTGGTTGCGGAGCACCGCGAACGGGGCCGGCTGGTGGCGATCGGCGAATGCGGTCTCGACTTCCACTACGACCACTCACCGAGGGACTCCCAACGCGAGGTGTTCGCTCGCCAGATCGCGCTGGCCAACGAGTGGGACCTGCCGTTGGTGGTGCACACACGCGAGGCGTGGGAGGAGACCTTCGTGATCCTCGACGCCGAGGGCGTTCCCGCCAGCACGGTGTTCCACTGCTTCACCGGTGGGCCGACCGAGGCACGCGAGGCGGTCTCGCGGGGTGCTTCGATCTCGGTCAGTGGGATCGTGACCTTCCCCTCGGCCGCGGAGCTCGTCGAGGCGGTCCGGGAGGTCCCTGCGGATCGACTGATGGTCGAGACCGACACCCCCTACCTCGCGCCGGTGCCACACCGTGGTCGTCCGAACCGTCCGGCGTTGATCGGTCACACCGGTGAACGCCTGGCGCAGCTCCGGGGGGTGCCGGTAGCGCAACTCGCTGCCGAGACGGTGGCCAACACCGTTGCCTTCTACTCGCTCGAGCTCCCCGGGGAACACGGTCGTGCTGCGAGCGGGTGAGATCAGGTCGCTCCTGTCGGAGAGCTCGCTGGCTCCCAAGCGGGCACTGGGCCAGAACTTCGTGGTGGATCCCGTGGTCATCGAGCGGATCGTGGACCTCGCGGGGGTCGGCGAGGGGACCACGGCGCTCGAGATCGGTCCCGGTGTCGGCAGCCTGACCCTGGGCCTGCTCGAAGCGGGTGCCGAAGTGGTCGCGGTCGAGAAGGACCCCGGCTTGGCGGAGGTCCTGCAACGGGTGTTGACCGAGCGGGGTCACAGCCGGTTCCGGGTGGTCGTCGACGATGCGCTGGGGATCCGCTGGCGCGACCTGCTCGACGAGGCCGCCGGCACGCAGAGCGACCCTCCGAAGATGGTCTCGAACCTGCCCTACAACGTGGCGGTTCCCATCCTCCTCGACGTGCTCGCCCGTGCTCCGATGGTCGGCTCGATGTGGGTCATGGTACAACTCGAGGTCGCGGACCGTCTGTGTGCCCGGCCGGGCGGACGCACGATCGGAGTTCCCACCGTCAAGCGCGGGTGGTATGCGAGTGCCCGCAGGGTCATGGATGTCGCTCCGGGTGCCTTCAGTCCTGTCCCTCGGGTGGCATCGGCGGTGGTGGAGCTCCACCGCCGGGATCCACCGCGCGACGACGTTGGGCCACAGGAGGTGTTCGGTCTCGTCGATGCCGCGTTCGCGAAGCGGCGCAAGATGCTGCGTTCCTCGCTAGCTGGACGTGTCGGTTCCGGCGCGTTCGAGCTCGCCGGGATACCGGGGACCGCACGTCCCGAGGAGCTCTCGGTGCGCGAGTGGGCCGACCTCACCGTTGCCGCCCGGGAGCCGTCGACGTGAGCCACCTTGGCGACGTTGGCCGGCGCGCGATCTTGACCGCACCGGCGAAGCTGACCGTGTCGTTGCGCATCACCGGTGTGCGCGACGACGGGTACCACCTGATCGACGCGGAGATGGTGACCCTGGATCTGGGTGACCGACTCGAGATCGTTCCGGCGGAGCGCACCGAGGTGTCGGTCGTCGACGGCGAGGAGGGTCGGGGTCGTCCGGCGGAGCCCGACGACCTGGTCGTGCGAGCGCTCGATGCGGTGGGGCGGACGGCGGAGGTCCTGGTCCACAAGTCCGTTCCGCCGGGAGCGGGCCTCGGTGGTGGAAGCGCGGATGCCGCGGCGGTGCTCCGTTGGGCAGGGTCGCGCGACCCGGAGCTGGCGGTCGGCCTCGGCGCGGACGTGCCGTTCTGCGTGGTCGGTGGTCGGGCCCGTGTGCGCGGCGTCGGCGAGATCGTGGAGCCGTTGCCGTTCCTCGAACGGGTCGTGACCCTGCTCACGCCGCCCGTGTTCTGTTCGACACCGCTGGTCTATCGCGAATGGGATCGCCTCGGAGGGCCCACCGGTGAGCAGGGCAACGACCTGGAACCGGCCGCCCTGGTCGTCGCTCCCGAGCTCGCTCGCTGGCGCGACGAGCTCGCAGCGGTCAGCGGCGACAGGCCGCGCCTGGCGGGCAGTGGTTCCACATGGTGGGTCCCGGGAGCCTTTCCGGGTGCCGGGAGGGTCGTGGCACGCACCCTGCCGGCGTCGGCGCACCACACTCCGTAGGAGCGCTCTCGCTCGGGCCTCCCGGAGGTCCGCCGACCGGTGTCGGGTTACTTCCCGCGGGCCCGTCGCTGGTGCCTGGTGCGCCGTAGGAGCTTGCGATGCTTCTTCTTGCGCATGCGCTTGCGGCGCTTCTTGACCAGGGATCCCATGACAGCGCCGACTCTAAACCAGCACTGCTCACACCTCACAATCGGCTTCGATGCGTCAACGACCGGGTGTGCCGGTACACTTCGCGCTGTCCGAAGGGGTCCCAGTTCGAACGGTTCGCCATGACGCCCATGCCATATGACGAGACGGTGGAGCGTCAGGTTCCGGTCAGCGGGGAGCGCAGGTCCCTGCGGCTCAGCCGCAACCAGACCCTCGTGGTCGTGGCTTCGATGCTGATCACAGCGGTGATCGCCGTGGTGCTGTCCCAGCTCAGCCCGCCGCGTTACGAGACCACGCGTTCGTTCATCGTCTACTCGGGTGCGAACGCGAACGAGAACGATGTGCTCTCCGCGGCGCTGGAGGAGATCGTGAAATCCCCGCAGATGGCCGCCGAGGTGAAGCGGCGGGGTGACTTCGATGAGTCCATCGACCAGATCGATGCGATGATCTCGACCCGTCGCTCCCCGTTGTCACCGTATGTGAACGTGACCGCGACCAGCACCGACCGCGAGCTCTCCGAGGCCGTGAGCGCTCAGATCCTGCCGGCCCTGCGGGCGGTGTTCGATTCGCAGCAGGGGGACCTGCCGGTGGAGCAGCGGATCGCCGGACCGGTGTTCCAGCAGGTCTTCGAGTACCCGCTGCAGTCGGTGGCGCGGTTCCCGGTCTGGTTCGCGGCGGTGTTCGGGGTGGTGATCGGCGGGCTCGTGCCCTACCTGTTCTTCTTGTTCCGCAACCTTCGCAAACCGGTCGTCGCATCCGCCCAGGACGTGACCGAAGCGATCGACCTGCCGGTGCTGGTCAAGGTACCGCCGTTGTCGGGTCGTGGCGGGAACCCGCGTGATGCCGTGGCCGGCGTGATCTCGGCGGTGGAGAGATTGAGCCTCGATGAACCCATCCACCGTCTCGTGCTGGTCGGTCCGGATTCGGCGACCGACCGGGCGCTCATGTCGCTGGCGCTCGCCAACGTGATCGCTCGCAGCTTCGGCCAACCCGTCGCCCTGTTGGATGCGGACCTCCAGCACGGAGCGCTCACCAACCTGTTGGGTGCCGGGGACATGGCGGGACTGAGCGAGTGCCTGTCGGGTCAGCTGCCTGCTGACACCGCACTGCTCGACATCCCCGACGCGCGCATTGCACGCACGGCTTCATGCATTTCTGTCCGGCT
>CAYVYG010000031.1:14491-14803 GCA_964454385.1 uncultured Microthrixaceae bacterium | reverse complement strand
ACGCTCTGGAGCATCCCTGTAGCATGGGCCAGTTGCTCGCGTTTGGTCTGCCCGAACCGCGTGACCATCAACGCGCCATCCGCATCGGTCGCCAGGATTGCACTGTCGGTAACCGCAAGTAGTGGCGCGGAGTCGATGATTACGTAATCGAACTGGCTTCGAAGTTCGTTGACAACATTCTTAGCCGCGAGAGAACCTAGGAGCTCACTCGGGTTTGGCGGGGTGGGACCTGAAGCCAGCACCGTAAGACGGGGGAACTTTGTTTCCTGCAGAACATCAGAAAGCGACGCTCCGCCGCTGAGTACATTGCTG
>CAYVYG010000031.1:0-14481 GCA_964454385.1 uncultured Microthrixaceae bacterium | reverse complement strand
GTCCCTACCAGATCGAGATACTTATGTAGGGACGGGCGCCGTAAATCGCCGTCTACCAGGACGACGTCCTTCTCGGCTTCTGCTAGCGCGAGCGCAGTATTGATGGCGGTCGTCGATTTACCCTCACTGGGCGCGGAACTGGTGACCACGATCACGCGCGGCGGGTTATCGACCGAGAGGAACTGCAGGTTTGTCCGAAGTTTGCGAAAAGCTTCCGCAATGGCGGTTCGGTCCGACTCGAAAGCAATCGCTGGCGATTCCCGGCGTTGGCGGTCTTCTGGGATGGTGCCGACCAACCCGACAGCAGTGATTGCTTCGACGGTTTCTCGATCCTTAACTGTGTTGTCGAGTACATCCCGCAAAAAAGCAAGTCCTGTACCCGCGAGAACTCCTAGGGCCAACCCGGCGGCGATGTTACGGCTCTTTTTGGGAATAACCGGCTTATCTGGAATCGATGCGCGTTGTTCGACTACTACTCGGGCGTCGGGGTTAGCTCTGGGGCGGGGGGTCTCCAACTCACGCACCATTTGTACGAATTCATCGGAAAGACCGTTGGCGATGTCGCGTGCGCGGACGGGGGATTGGTCTAAGACCTTGACAGTGATGAGGACGGTGTCGAGTTTAGCGGTGGCCTTGACCTTCGCCTGCAATTGGGCGGCGGTCATACTGAGATTAAGTTTATCGATGGTTCGCTGGGCGAGTGTCCGCCCCTGGATCAACTCCGTATAAGAAAGTACTCTATCCTGCGAAAGGCGATTTCCTTGATATAAATCGCCAGCTGAAGACCCGACCGTTGTCGAGACAAATAGTCGGGTGGAGGATTCGTAGAGAGGCGTAGTGAGCAGGGTTAGTGCAACCGCACCGATGAACGCGACCGCTGTTGTGACTGCAATAGTTCGCCAGCGGCTGCGCAATACTTTCGCAATTTCTTGAAGATTCATTGCTGTCCCCTACGGATTTCTTGATGTTCGCGGGCCGTGAGAGCGTCCGGTATAAGACGGCTGGTCGATCGGAAGTTATCCTCCGGGGCCCTCAGGACCTCCATCGCAGTAAGTTCGATACGTCGACACCGGGTAATCCGCCCGGAGCTCATGGCGAACATGGTGGTACCGCCACTTTCGGGCGAGATTCATCGATCAGTGGCTGAATCGGAACACGTGCCTCACCAGGTGTGGTCGGCTCAGACAGACGGAATGCCAGATCGGCGGACTTCCCAGCCGGAATTGCGACCTGGACTTCGTAGCTTGGGTGGCCGCGCTCGGTCCTTTGCATGACGGGAACTCGTTTACCATTTACGAGGGCGCCGCCCAACTGTGCACCTTTGGTCGCAAGAAGTTTCACTGAAGATATCATGGTGCCTTTGGGGATATTCCCACCAAGCCCAGGGAAGAAACCCAACCGCCCAGCGACATAATCAGGCAGCGCATCCGCGTCAGTTACCTCGTTATTTAGCCGTACCGTTACGGTTGAGTTGCGGGAGTCTCCCTTGCAGCCGTCCGCAACGTACTCGATCTGTCGGGTTAGATAGTAGTCGATTTTGTTGCCACCGAGATTGTTGACAACAACCTCTGCGTACGGTGCCGGATCATCCGGAATGACATGAGCGAGTGGTGTCTCTTCGAGAAGCCTTTGATCCGTGGGATTCGAGCTCCACACCGCTATCCGGCGTTCGCTGACCGCTCGCCCCAACGCGTCAAACAGCTTGCGTGGTGACTTCAGTGGCTTGGTGATCTTCTTGACCACTTCAGTGGCGATGTCCTGTAGGTACTTCTTCCGGGCATTTTGGTCTGTTGGGAAGCGGATGTAGAGAGTCGACTCGGTGAGTTCGACGACATTACTTTCCGTGACTACTTCGCCGTCGGCAAGGGTCGCGGGACCGGTTGCCCCGAGGATGTAGCTCAATGCAACGGGGTCGATGGCGATGGCGCCATCGACGGACATCCCGCTTTCCTGTTCCCACATCGACTTCCAGATCTGCGCAGCGTAAGGAAAGTGTGAGCTCTGGTTGCTGTTACGGACATCGGTCGTCGGGTTGGTGAAGCCGTACTGCTCATCGAATTCCGGTCCGAGGGAGAAGGGCTTGAATGAGGCGCTGTCATCGAGGAGTTTGGTGTTTGGCCCGAGATCGTCCACGCTCGGCTTGCCGTCGTCGAAACGCAGAATGCCGAAGGCTCCCAACAGTCCGCCTGTTCCGCGCGCCTCAGCATTGGTCTGGAAGCCCATGAAATAGCTGCGTGGCCCATCGGCGCCCATGAGCGGTGGCGCCAGTTTCGCGGCGATGGCTGTGTTGCCCATCAACTTGGCGATGTCGGCGGTCTGCGCTTGCAACTGCGCGCGAGCGGTGCCGAGCACGGGGAGGAAGAGCGGATCCGCAATCGCTTGTGCTTCAGCGTTGAGTCGCTTCGCGTCCTCGGCGATAGCGCTGAGCGCCGGTTCTTCGTTACGCAAAGCCTTCACATCAAGTCGGCCGTCGGCGAACAGTTGACTCGGTGCGATCGCGGTGCCGGCGTCTGCGGTGGGCTTCAGCACTGAGTCCGCCAGACCGAGGACGACATCGGAGATCTGCTGGCCGGACTTGAACGGACTGCCCAGGAGCGGTATCGCCGACGCGATATTCCACGACACAGAGTGCGTGGCGTCGCGGGCCGACTGTGCGTGCGATTGTGCTTCGCCGGCGAAGCGTGCGGCCTCGGCGGTGTCGCCTTGCAACAGTGAGTCTTTGGCCTGTTGGGCGCTGGTACGCGCTTGTTCGAGATTCGTCTTTGCCGACAGCGTCGGGAAGATCAACCACAAAGCGAATAACAGGATCACACCGAGCGCCACGAGCGCCGATCCGATGACCTTGCGGCGTTTGAACCACGGACGATCGCGATCCGTGTCTTTTTCTATCTGGTTGGAGCCGTGGTCTCGGGACAATGTCTCACTCCGTCACGTTCTTATACCTCGGTGCGCGAGGTGCCAACAGAACAGTCCTGAACAAAGAAAATCGCCAGCTGCCCGCTGGGCAGCTGGCGATTCACTTTAGTCGCTGTGGATCCTAGCTCGAAGTGGAGTACGGACCCACGTGGATTGCCTCGGCGATCGCATTGGCGACACCGGTGACGGTTGTGCCCGCGTTGGTGAAGAAATCTCCCAGCGGACCGGGGAGGAAGTCGCCCACCAAGGCCAAGCCAGTGCCGACGCCGGCGACGGCGACGAACACGGTCGTTCCGACAATCACGACAGTGGCGTCAAGCGTGGCCTGAACCGCCGCGGCGATGCCATCGACAGCCTGAGCAACACCCTGCACCGCGTAGCCGATCAGCTGCTGCGGTGTGTAGGGCGTCGTCGCGGTGACCGCGCTGGACACTGCTTTGTTGTCGCCCGTGACCACAGCTGCGGCCGGAAGCGCCTCGTAGCCCCAAACCAGGCCGGAAGACGCCGCCGAGGCGACACTCGGAGCGGCGTTGGAAACGACCGGAGCGATTACGGGAGTGATCGTTGCAGCGGCAGCAACCGCCAGCGCCGAAACTCCCAGCTGAACTTTCTTAGCTCCCAGCGGGAACTTGGCTACTGCTGTACTCATTTTCATCTCCCCATCTACGTGGTTAGGCTTGGTCTTGCCTGAGGAAAGAGTAGCAGCCTGATGAGTGCTGTCAACTCAAACCGGCAAACTCCGCGAGATTTTTCATTCAGGAAACCTTCAGGCTGCGCTTGGCCTGCATCAAGCTGGGCAGATGCCTAATTCTCATGGCCGAAGGGAGGCCAGGATTCCATAGACCCGACTACGCCGCCGCGGCGCCCGGCTTGAGATAGGTGACCAGGCTCACGTCGATGCTGTCGTCGATGAAGTAGTACTGGCATCCCTTGAGGTAGCGCATGTAGTTCTGGTAGTTCTGCTCGCCGGCGACTTGAATGGCCGTGTCTTTGTTGCGTTCCAGAGCGTCGGCCCACAACCCCAGGGGCTTGATGTAGTGGTTACGCAGCGACATCGTCTCGGGAACGGCAAACCCGGCCTTCTCGCCGTGTTCGACCATCATCTCGGTGCTGGGCAAGCGCCCGCCAGGAAAAATCTCCGTGTACATGAACTTGATGAACCTGGCCAGGGCAAACGTTAGCTTCTTGCCGCGGGCCGCCAGGTCGAACGGGTGGTAGGCCACGCTGCTCTGGATGGTCATCCGTCCGTCCTCGGGCAGGATCTCAAAGCAGGTCTTGAAGAAGTCGTCGTAACGTTCGAACCCGAAGTGCTCGAAGGCCTCGATCGAGACTATTCGGTCGACGGGGGAGTGGAACTGCTCCCACCCCTCGAGTCGCACGTCGAAGGTCCGCTCGCTGTCGACCCCCGAGAGCAGCTGCTGGCAGTATGACTGTTGGTTCTTCGACAGCGTCAAGCCGATGACGTTGACGTCGTATTTCTCCATCGCGCGCTGCATGGTCAGGCCCCAACCGCAGCCGACCTCCAGCAATGTCATACCAGGCTTGAGGTCCAGCTTGTCTAAGTGCAGGTCGACGTCGGCGATCTGCGCCTCCGACAGCGTCACATCCGGACCGGTGAAGTAGGCGCAGCTGTACTTGCGCGTCGGATCCTGGAAAAGGCCGAAAAAGTCGTCGGACAAGTCGTAGTGAGCTTGAATATGCTCAAAGTTCGGCCGCAGGTCCTTGGATTCGGTTGCCTCAGGCATGAATGTGCTCGCCCTTCCCGTGCCGGTGGTCACCTCAGTCGCCGCGACCCCACCTCGTGGTGCGCCCATGGCAGTGACGAATCCGGCGTGCTTTCAGACTTCGGTTTTGAGGCTACCCGTCTCGGAACGAAAATCCGCTATCGGGCCTCAGGGTGTTGCTCGAGCGGACTGGGTGAACGTCGTCGTGAGTTCGGCGATGATGTCGTCGAACAATGGCTCGGGCAGGTCGTGGCCCATCCCGTCGAACAGCACCAATCGCGCCCCGCGGATCGCCGAGGCAATCGCGCGTCCGCCAGCGGGGCGCATCAGCGTGTCGGCCCGCCCGTGGATGACGACGGTGGGCGCGCTGATCTGCTTGTCGTAGCGGCCCAGGCTGCCGCTGCCCAGGATCGCCGCGAAATGCCGGCCGATGCCCTGCGGGTAGTAGGCGCGTTCGTAGGCCTCGATGGCGTCGGCGCGCAGGCGCTCGTCGGATTTCGGGTAGCCGGGGCTGCCGATGATCCGCGACACCCGCATCGAGTTCTCCACGATGACCTCGCGCGGGGAGTTCGGCGGGGGGCCCTTGATCAGTGACAGCAGAGCCTTGGGCGCCGGCGGGGGCAGTAGCGGCGTGTTGTTCGAGGAGAAGATGATCCCCAGCCCGCCGGTGCGCTGTGGATTCCGTGCCGCGAAAATCTGGGCGATCATCCCGCCCATCGACGCCCCGACGACGTGGGCGCGCTCGACACCTAGGTGATCCAGCAGGGCGGCGGCGTCGTCGGCCATGTCCTCCAGCCGGTACACCGACGGGCTGGACAGGCCCAGATAGGACCGCAGCAGGCGCGGCACCAGGGCGCCGTCGTGGCGCTGCCCGTGCAGCTTGGAGGACAGCCCGACGTCGCGGTTGTCGAACCGGATGACCCGGTAGCCGCGGTCGATCAGCTTCTGGCAGAACTCCTCATGCCAGAGCACCAACTGCGCGCCGAGGCCCATGATCAGCAGCACGGCCGGGTCGTCGGCGTTGCCGAGGTCCTCGTAGTGCAGTTCGATGTCGCCGTGATGCGCGTATCCGGATCGGATGTCCATCAGGGCTCGACGTCGCTCTGGTGCTCGCGGCTGACCTCGACCATGAAGTTGGCGAAGTAGCCCGAGAACTGCGGGTCGTTCATCATCTGCCAGCGCGGCGCCAGCAGTTTCATATAGCGCTCGACGTAGAGGAACTGCTTGCCGATGAGCACGAGTTCGCGGGGCAGCTTGACGTCGTAGGCGTCGGCCAGGGTGGACAGCTGCTTGCCGATCTCGGCATAGGACATGTCGCCGAGAGTTTTCAGCGTCAGCGGCTTGGCGAAGGCCTCGAGGTCCTTGGCGGCCTGCGCTTCGGGTTTGACGGTGCCGACCGCGCCGAGCAGCACGACGATCTTGCCGGCCGCGGCGTGGTCCTTCTTGACCAGCAGCGCGTAGATCAGCTCGCGCAGCAGCCAGCGGGTGCGCGGGTCGATGCGGCCCATGATCCCGAAGTCGAGGAACACAATGCGGCCCTCGTCGTCGACGAGCAGGTTGCCGGCATGCAGGTCGCCGTGGAACAGGCCATGGCGCAGTCCGCCCTCGAAGGTGGAGAACAGCAGCGCCTTGACCAGTTCGGTGCCGTCGAACCCCTTCTTGCGGATCTCCTTGACGTCGTCGATGCGCACCCCGTGCACCCGCTCCATGGTGAGCACCCGCTCGCTGGTGAACTCCCAGTTCACGTGCGGCACCTTGATGTTGCGGCCCAGCGGCGAACCGTGCAGGCCTGAGACCCAGGCCTCCATGGACTGCGCCTCGATGCG
This sequence comes from uncultured Microthrixaceae bacterium, assembly GCA_964454385.1. Classification (GTDB taxonomy): domain Bacteria; phylum Actinomycetota; class Acidimicrobiia; order Acidimicrobiales; family Microtrichaceae; genus JAMLGJ01. The sequence goes on along the minus strand of CAYVYG010000031.1, from coordinate 8,015 downwards.
GAAGTCCAGTTCCTCGGCGAGGTTGTCGGCGAAGTCGGCCACCACGTCCTGGGCGGACAGCCGTCGGCCCAGCTTGGCCAACTCCACGACCTGCGCGAAGCGTTTGAGGATTTGCAGGTCCGCGGCGACCCGGCGGCGGATGCCCGGTCGCTGGATCTTGACGACGACGTCCTCGCCGGTGCGCAGGGTGGCGAAGTGCACCTGTGCGATGGAGGCCGAGGCGAAGGGCTGCTCGTCGAAATGTTGGAACAGCTGCGCCGGATCGGCGCCGAGTTCCTCTTTGAGCAGCGTGTGCACTTCGTCTTTGTCGGCGGGGGGGACGGCGTCGAGCAGGCTGCGGAATTCTCTGGACAGCTGCTCGCCGAAGGCGCCGGGGCTGGAGGCGATGATCTGGCCGAACTTGACGTAGGTGGGGCCCAAGTCGGCGAAGGTCTGCGGGATCTCCCGGATGACCTTGTCCTGCAGCGCCCCCTTGCCGGGAAGCTTGGTGAGCACGCGAACCCCGGTTCGGGTGAGCTGCCAGCCGGTTACGCCGATCCGGGCCGCTTCGACCGGCAATGGCACCCGATCCAGTCTGGCCATCGCGCGATGATCGGTGGTACTCATTTGGAGCAGTCTGCCAAATTCAGCCCTTCTACCACCAGTTTGCCGCCTCGCGGAACTATGTTTCAAGCCATGCAGACATGGCTGTGGATGGGCGTCGCCGGGATGGTGGTCGGCTTGGTGGCGATTGTCGGATTGGGGCTGAGAGTGCCCGACGACCGGTTGCACCACGCGGTCGGGAGCGCATTCGTCTGCGCGATCGCTGCGTGTGCGTACTTCGCGATGGCCAGCGGACAGGGGGTGCACACCTTTGTCGACGCGGAAGGAGTGCCGCGAACCGTCTTCTGGGCCCGCTATATCGACTGGGCGCTGACCACGCCGCTGCTGCTGATCGGCCTGGCTACCGTGGGGATGCCGCGGGTCCGGGCGGTGCACGCGCGGGAGCAGAACGGCCGGATCGGCGGGCTCATCGGCGCTGACGTCATGATGATCGCCACCGGATTTTTCGCCGCACTTTCGACCGAGGCCCGTGTTCGGTGGATCTGGTTCGCCATCAGCTGTGTCGCGTTCTTTTTCGTGCTCTTCATCGTCGCCGGCCGGATGCGGGTCGAGGCAGCTGACCGCGGGCATGACCATAAGCAGTTGTATCACCGGTTGCTGGCAACGTTGGTCGTGCTGTGGTTGATCTACCCGCTCGTGTGGGCGGCTGGAACCGAGGGCGTCGGCGCCCTGGAACTCAGGGACGAGGTAGTAGTTTACGCGGTCGTCGACATCCTGGCCAAGGTCGGCTTCGGTTTGCTGTTGGTGTCCGGATCGGCGAAATTGCGCGACAAGGACGAGAAACATGTCAACCGCTGATCGGGGCGTAGATTCGTTGGCGTGCAACTGATCTCGGCAGAGTCCACGGAACTTTTCGTCGGCCAGCCGACCGCCCCCCTGCAGGTGGTTCGCCTCCGCTACTCGGGGAATCCCGCCCCGGCGCAGGTCATCGGTGAAGGTCTGGTCTCGGCCGGGGAGCGGGTCGTCGGCGACGGCTTGATCGAAGTCCCGGTGCGGGTCGCCGACGCACTGCCCGGCCGCCGTCGGGCGGCGGTGGTCAGTGCAGGCGATTCGGCACTAGCCTTCGAGTTCATTGACGCCGAGCCCGGCTGGACGATGTACATGATCAGCCACTTCCACTACGACCCGGTGTGGTGGAACACCCAGGGCGCCTACACCAGCGTGTGGACCGAGGACCCGCCCGGCGCGGCCAAGCAGAACAATGCCTTCGCGCTGGTCACCGCCCACTTGGAGATGGCCCGCCGCGACCCGGACTACAAGTTCGTCCTCGCCGAGGTCGACTACCTCAAGCCCTACTTCGACACCCACCCGCAGGACCGCGCCGATCTGCTGCGCTTCATCGCCGACCGGCGGGTGGAGGTGATGGGCGGCACCTACAACGAGCCCAACACCAACCTCACCGGGCCGGAGACCTCCATCCGCAACTTCGTCCACGGGATCGGCTTTCAGCGCGACGTGCTGGGCGCGTCGCCGGCCACGGCCTGGCAGCTCGACGTGTTCGGCCACGACCCGCAGTTCCCCGGGATGGCCGCCGACGCCGGACTGACGTCCTCGTCGTGGGCGCGTGGACCGCACCACCAGTGGGGGCCCATGGCCGGCGCGGGGGATCCGCGGCGCATGCAGTTCCGCAGCGAGTTCGAGTGGATCGCCCCCTCGGGCCTGGGCCTGCTGACCCACTACATGCCGGCGCACTACTCGGCCGGCTGGTGGATGGACTCCGCCACGTCGTTGGCCGAGGCCGAGGAGGCCACCTACAAGTTGTTTACGGAGTTGAAGTCCGTTGCGCTGACCCGCAACGTGCTGCTGCCGGTGGGCACCGACTACACCCCGCCGAACACCTGGGTCACCGAGATCCACCGCGACTGGAACGCCCGCTACCTCTGGCCGCGGTTCGTCTGCGCGGTGCCCAGTGAGTTCTTCGAGGCGGTGCGCGCCGAAGGTGTGCATCCCTCGCCGCAGACCCGGGACATGAACCCGATTTATACCGGCAAGGACGTGTCCTACATCGACACCAAACAGGCCAACCGGGCCGCCGAGGACGCCGTTCTGGGGGCCGAACGGTTCTGCGTGTTCGCCGCTCTGCTGTCCGGGGCCCGCTACCCCGAAGCCGCGCTGGCCAAGGCCTGGGTGCAGCTGGCCTGGGGGGCGCACCACGACGCCATCACCGGCAGCGAGTCCGACCAGGTGTACCTCGACCTGCTCACCGGCTGGCGCGACGCCTGGGAGTTGGGGCGCACCGCGCGGCGCCGTGCGCTGGAGGTGTTGTCGGCCGCGGTGTGCGCGGAGTTGCCCTCGGTGGTGGTCTGGAATCCGTTGGTGCACAACCGAACCGATATCGTCACCGTGCGGTTGGACTCTCCGGTGGGCGGCGCGGTCCGGGTGCTCGACGCCGACGGTGTCTCGGTCCCCGCGTTGGTGGAGGGCGACGGGCACTCGGTGAGTTGGCGCGCCTCGGGGGTTGGCTCGCTGGGCTGGCGCACCTACCGGCTTCTTGAAGGCGCTGAGCCGTCGGGCTGGGAGCCGGTCGACGGGGTGGAGATCGCCAACGACTTCCACCGGCTGCGCGTCGATCCGGCCCGCGGTGGCGGGGTGGTCTCACTGATCGAGGCGGCCTCGGGCCGGGAGCTGATCGGCCCCGGTTCGGTGGGCAACGAACTGGCCGTCTACGAGGAATACCCGGCCCACCCCGACGCCGGGGAGGGCCCCTGGCACCTGCTGCCGAAAGGGCCGCTGCAGTGCTCGTCGGCCTCCGCGGCGACAGTGCGCGCCTATCGCAGTCCACTCGGGCGGCGACTGGTGATCAGCGGTGCGGTCGGGGAGGTGCTCCGCTACACCCAGACGCTGACCTTGTGGGACGGGATCGACCGGGTGGACTGCCGCACCACCATCGACGAGTTCACCGGCGCCGACCGGCTGGTGCGGCTGCGCTGGCCCTGCCCGGTGCCCGGCGCGCTGCCGGTCAGCGAGGTGGGCGACGCGGTGGTGGGCCGCGGCTTCGGGCTGTTCCACGACCACTCCGGCGGCCAGGCCGTCGACTCCGCGCATCACCCCTGGACGCTGGACAACCCGGCCCACGGCTGGTTCGGGCTGTCCTCCTGTCTGCGGGTGCGCGTCAACGACGAAACCCGGGCGGTGTCGGTCGCCGAGGTCGTCGCAGCCTCCGAGGAGTCCGCGCCCGGCGCCCGCGACCTGATGGTGGCACTGGTGCGCGCCGGGGTGACCGCCACCTGCAGCACCGCCGGGCACACCCGCTACGGGCACCTCGAGGTGGACTCCAACCTCCCCGACACCCGCATCGCCCTCGGCGGCCCGGACGAGAACCCGTTCACCGCCGCGGTGCTGGCCGCCGCCGACCAGTCGTACGCCACCGAGGTGACACGCCAACTCGCCGGTGGCGCCGCGCGGGTGTTCGTCCCCGCCGCGGCCCCGTTGGACGCGGTATGGCGGCCCGACGCCGACCTGCGCGATGTGCTGGCACTGCCGGTGCTCATCCTCGCCGGCGAGGACGCGATCGAGGAACTGGTGGCTGACCTTGCCGACGCACTGATCGTCGTCACCCAGGACGCTCCCGCCGGGTGCGGAGCCTTCGAGGAGCGCACCGTCGCACTGATCAACCGCGGCGTCCCGGGCTTCGCCGTCGAGTCCGACGGCACCCTGCACACCTCGCTCATGCGGTCCTGCACGGGCTGGCCGTCGGGAACCTGGATCGACCCGCCGGCCCGCAAGACCCCCGACGGCTCCAACTTCCAGCTACAGCACTGGAGCCACACCTTCGACTTCGCGCTGGTGTCCGGGCCGGGGGATTGGCGGGATGTCGAGATGGCCTCGCGCAGTGCCGAATTCAATCACCCCATGGTGTGCGTGGCGGTCGATCGTGGCAGCGCGGGGCTGCCAGCGGACGGGTCGCTGCTGACCGTGCAGCCAGCGGGCGCGGTCGGTCTCGGTGCGCTCAAACCCCGCGGCAACCCTACGGCCACTGGCAGCGCTGCCCAGGTCGACCCGGCCGAGGTCACCCTTCGGCTGGTTGAAACCCGCGGGGCTTCGACGGACGCGGAGATCACCACCGGGGTCGGGACGGTCTCCGACATCGCGGCCGCCGACCTGCTGGAGACCGAGCGGCCCATCGCGGACCCGCTGCGGCTGCACGGCTACCAGATCGCAACCGTCGCCGCCCGGCTGGACCTGCCCCCGGTGATCGACGCCACCGGCATGCCGCTCGGCCCCGATGCCGAACCCGCCCAACCCCTCTACGCCCGGTACTGGCTGCACAACCGCGGCCCCGCGCCGCTGGGTGGGCTGCCCGCCGTCGCCCACCTGCACCCCGGAGCCGTTGCCGCCCGCCCCGGCGAGACGGTACGGCTGCGGCTGACGGTGGCCAGCGACTGCAGCGACGCCACCCTCACCGGTTCGGTGAGCCTGCGCCACCCGCCCGGCTGGGATGAGGAATCTGCGGCGCGCATGTGGGCGCCGGGCCGCCACCGCGAGGGCGCCTTCGAGATTCCGCCGCGCGCCCAACGCGAGGCCGAGGTCACCGTCCCGGTTCCCGACGACGCCGCCCCCGGCCACTATCCCGTCCGCGCCCAACTGACGCTGACCGGCGACGTCCCGCCGGCCTGGCGGCAGACCGTCGAGGACGTCTGCGTCATCACCGTCGGGGAACCCGGGGAACCCGGGGAACCCGGGGAACTGGTTCGTCTGGTCGGCGAACCCGCCGACATCGACCTGGCCCGCGGCGACAGCGCTCGGCTCAGCGCCGTCGTCGACAGCGGCGCCGCCGCCGACCTCGGACTGGAGGCACACCTGATCAGCCCGTGGGGAACCTGGGAGTGGATGGGCCCGGCATCGCAGGGGGCGGTGCTGCCGGCCGGATCGCAGGTCGAGGTCGGCTTCGACGTCACCCCGCCGCCGTGGGTCATCCCGGGACAGTGGTGGGCGCTGATCCGCATCGGCTGCGCCGGGCGGCTGCTCTACACCCCGGCGGTGTCGGTGACAGTTCGATGAGTTGCGCGGCGACGGTGGCCGGCGAACCGGTGACGTTGGCGGAGGTGGACGCCCGGGAGGACGCGCTGCGGGCCAGTCCGCAGACCGCCGCGCTGCCCCGGCCGGGAACCAGCGAGGGTCGTCAGTTGCGGCGCTGGCTGACCCAACTTCTGGTCACCGAACGGGTGATCGCCCATGAGGCGGCGGTCGCCGAGGTGAGCGCCGCCGACGCCTGCGGCGAGGAGGAGGTGCTGCCCGATATGACCGCACGCCTGGAGATCGGCAGCATCGCCGCCGGTGCGCTGGGCGATCCGCTGGCCCGGGCGCTGTACGTGCACGTCACCGCGGACGTCGACGTCGATGCCGACACGGTCGCCGACTATCACCGGCGCAACCCAGGCCGGTTCCGCTCTGACGCCGACCTTGCCGATCACCTGCGCGGGGCGGCCCGCCGGCGGGCTTTCCGGATATGGCTGGAGCAGCGCCGCGCCGCACTGGTGTGGCTGGCGCCCGGCTACGAACACCCCGGCGACCCGCGCCAGCCCGACAACACCCACAAGCACTGATGGGCACGCTGGCCCTGGACATCGGTGGCACCAAGATCGCCGCGGGCATCGTCGACGCCGACGGCCGCCTGCTGCACCACATCCGCCAACCCACCCCGCGCAGCGCCGACCGCGATGACGTTTGGGCCGCCGCCCGGCACACCATCGACGAGGCACTAGCTGCCGGTGGCCCCGTTGACGGCGTCGGGATCTCCTCGGCCGGTCCGATCCACCTGCCCGACGGCACCGTCAGCCCGGTCAACATCGGCGCGTGGCGAGGTTTCCCGATCGTGCAGCGCGTCGCCGCGGCGGTCCCCGGCGTGCCGGTGCGACTGGCCGGCGACGGGCTGTGCATGGCCCTTGGCGAGCAGTGGCGCGGCGCCGGGCAGGGTGCGGCATTCATGCTGGGCATGGTGGTGTCTACCGGGATCGGCGGCGGCCTGGTGCTTGATGGGGCGCCGTACAGCGGGCGCACCGGCAACGCCGGACACGTCGGGCATGTTGTGGTTGAGCTCGACGGACCGCCGTGCAGTTGCGGGGGACGGGGCTGCGTCGAGGCCATCGCCAGTGGGCCGCACCTGGTGTCCTGGGCCCGCTCTCAGGGCTGGTCAGGGGACGATGCGAAGGCGCTAGCAACCGCCGCCGCCGTCGGTAACCCGTTGGCGCTGAATGCTTTTCGCCGCGGGGCACGGGCCGTCGCCGCGATGATCGCCTCGGTCGCCGCGGTCTGCGACCTCGACCTGGTGGTCATCGGCGGGGGAGTGGCCAACGCCGGCCCGGTGCTCTTCGACCCTTTGCGCGAGGCCTTGAGCGACTACAAAGGCCTGGATTTCCTCTCCGCCCTGCAGGTGGTCCCTGCCGAGTTGGGCGGCGAGGCAGGTCTCATCGGTGCGGCCGCCCTGCTTCGCTAGTTCCCCCCGCCCCCTTTCCCGCGAGCAGACGCGAACTCGCACGAATGGGAGCTAAATGGTGCGAGTTTGTGTCTGCTCGCCGGGATGTTCACAGGCCGGGGCTCGGGTGAATGGCGCCGGTGTCGGGGCAAAGGCAGCCTCGCCGGCGTGCACAGCGACGCCATCACGATCATCCGCCGGGGAGGCGGTTTGGCCACTGCCGCCGATCTGCTGACCGCGATGACCCGTCAGCAGCTCGACGTGCAGGTTCGCAAGGGCAACCTCATCAGAGTGTGGCGCGGGGTGTACTCGACGACCACCCCCGACCTGCTGATGCGGCTGCGAGCGTTGGACATGCTGGCCGGGGAGCGCACCGTCTCCTGTATGCACACCGCGGCCGAGCTGTACGGCTTCAGTGTGAACAGCAGCGGCGCGGTGCACGTCCTGGACCCAGGCTTCCGGCTGCGGCCGACCGCAGGCCTCGTCGTGCATCAGCGCAGAGGCGCTCCGCTGCAACTTGTCTCGAGTCGCCGGGCGACGTCACCGGCGTGGACCGCGGTGGAGCTCGCTCGTCAACTGCGGCCTCCGCGGGCGCTGGCCACCCTCGATGCTGCCCTGCATTCACGGCGGTGCACCCCGGCCGAACTCGCCGCCGCCGCGGAACAGCAGAAGGGCAGACGCGGGATCGTCGGGGTGCGCAACCTGCTGGCCATTGCCGACGGACGCGCGGAATCGGCGATGGAGAGCGAGGCTCGGCTGTCGATGTTCCAGCACGGCCTGCCGCGTCCCGAACTGGAGCATCTGATCCACGGCCGCGACGGTGAATGCTGGCGGGTGGACTTCGCTTAGCGGGACGCCATGGTGGCGGCCGAATACGAGAGTGTGGACTTTCACGCTGGCCGAGAAGCGATGTTCAGGGACAAACAGCGACTGGCCGGCATCCGTTCATGTCCCGGGGTGTGGTGTAAGTAGTGGCGGCGTGTCGGTCGTGATGTGA
>CAYVYG010000030.1:1284-14805 GCA_964454385.1 uncultured Microthrixaceae bacterium | reverse complement strand
AAACGTCGAGGAGGCATGGCTTCGCCTCGACTCGCCGACGGTCAGCCAGGGCGCTGTGGGCCGCCCGCCGGGCGGGACACTGACAGGCGGTTCGTGGGAGGAGCCCCTGGAGAACCGGCTCCGTGACGTTCCTGCGCCGGTCAGTCGTTGGATCGAGCGTGCGGTCGAAGAGCCGGTTCCGTTGCACAGTGGCGCGAGGATCGCGATGCACGGCGAGATCCGGGTCGGTGGCAGGTGGCGACCGTTCAGCGCCCGTCAGGTGCTCTCACCGGATGGGTTCGTCTGGGCTGCGACCGCGGGGCGGTTCCCGATGCGGATCTCGGGCTTCGACCGCTGCAGCGACGGTTCGGGGGAGATGCGCTGGAAGCTTGCCGGGCTCGTTCCGGTCATGTCAGCCGAGGACTCCGACACCCACCGGAGCGCGGCGGGTCGCCTGGCCGGCGAGCTCATGTTGATCCCCGGCGCAGCGATCGGTACGAACGTCACCTGGTCATCGAGCACCGATGGGGACCGGCACTGCACCGCAGCGGTCACCGCCGGCGGGTTCACCCATGACGTCACCGTCGGCATCGGCGCGTGGGGAACGCTCGAATCGGTCACGCTGTTGCGCTGGGGCGATCCCGACGGCGAAGCGCACCGGGAGCACGTCTTCGGTGTCGAGCTCGAGGGCAACCAGCGGATGGGCGCCTACCGGGTGCCACGTACCATGCGCGCCGGCTGGTTCTTCGAAACGCCCAGATGGACCGACGGCGAGTTCTTCCGTGCGACGATCGATCAGATGGAGTGGTTCTGATCACCACCGCACGCACGGTGAACCGCAGCGATGTGGAACTGCACCGGCCCGGTATCCTCGACCGGTGGCCATGCACACGACCAGTGCTGTTGATTTCGTGCGTGACAGGACCGGATCGGCGCTGTTCCACGCTTCGCATGCCTGGAACTTCGGTCCGTGGCGCCGGTTCAAGGACCTCACGATGGTTCCACCGGAGGTCTTCTCCGACAACCTCGACCTCGTGAGGTCCCACCGTGAGGTTCCCGGCGACATCGTGGAGACCGGTTGCTGGCGCGGCGGGATGAGCGGAGCCATGGCGACGGTCGCGCCCGAACATCACTCGGTGCTCTTCGACAGCTTCGAGGGCCTTCCGGATCCTGGCGATGACGACGGTGCCGAGGCGAAGCGATGGTCCCGCGAGGTCCGGGCATGGGACAACTGCACCGCCGATGAGGCGGCGGCCCATGAGGCCATGCGCCGCGCCGGGAACAGGGATCACGAGATCATCCGTGGCTGGTTCGACGACACAGTGGCGCCATGGGCCGAACACGAGCGACCGATCGCCATCCTCCGTCTCGACGGGGACTGGTACGACTCGACGATGGTCTGCCTGACGAACCTGTTCCCGCTCGTGGTGCCCGGAGGAGTTGTGATCGTCGACGACTACTTCGTGTGGGAGGGCTGTGCCCGGGCCGTCCACGACTACCTTTCGGAGACGAAGGCGCCCGAGCGGATCCGATCGACAGCTCACTCGGTTGCCTTCCTCTGCAAGCTGGCGCGCTGAGCTGGCGCGGTGTACGCCCGGCGCCAAGTCGCCCGGGCCGTTGTGTTCAGGCCCGCATGAACCTGGCGTGCAGGCCTGTGATGCCATCGGTGTGGAACTCCCGCACACCGTCCCACAGCCAGTCGAGATCCCCGCGCACACCAACTTCCCGGGCGGTGTCGGTCCACTGCGCGATCATGCGGTCGAGGCGCGCACCTTCGCTTCGGGCCAGGTCATGGGTCTCGGTGCGATCCTCGGCGATGTTGTAGAGCTCCCACGCATCCGGGTGGCGTGAGACGAGCTTCCAGGTCCCGTCGCGCAGCGCACGGTTACCCTCGTGTTCGAACCACAGAGGCCGGGAGCGCCGCCAGTCGTCCGAGTCGAACGTGGGCGCGAAGCTCTCCCCCACCGGCTCGGTGAGCTCCAGACCGTTTCGCTCGGTGGGAATGGTCGCGCCGGCCAGTTCTGCGAAGGTGGGCAACACATCGACGAAGTGCAACGGCGCGCGACGCAGGCCACCGCCCGTCGCGGTGCGGTGGTTCTCCCCACCGGAGCTCCGGCCGCCTATCCCGTTGGGCCAGTGGACCACGAACGGAGTCGAGATCCCGCCCTCGTGCACCCATGACTTGTAACGCCGGAACGGGCTGTTGGACGCGTTCGCCCATGGCAGGTCATAGGACATGAACGTCTCGGGGCCACCGGGCAGCAGCTCCGGAGTGTTGCCGATGTGGATCGGACGGCCATCGAGGGTCACTCCGCCATAGGAGGCCATGTCGTCACCCAGGGGCTCCTCGGCCATGAACTCCGAACAGCCGCCGTTGTCCGAACACACCATGATGATCGTGTCGTCGAGAGCGCCGCCGCGGCGCAGGGCCGCGACGATGCGCCCCACGCCCTGGTCCATGCGGTCGATCTGCGCTGCGTAGACCGCCATGCGGTGGGCCTCCCACTCGGGGTGGGCAGCTTGCGTGAACGCGAACGAATCCGGGTCCCGCGCGGAGATCCGCCAGCCGGGATCGAGGAGGCCCGAGTCGCGGAGACGTTCGTGGCGCTCGGCGCGGATGACGTCCCAACCCGCCCGGAAGGTGCGCTCGTAGCGGGCAATGTCCTCCTCGATCGCCTGCAACGGCCAGTGCGGCGCCGTGTAGGACACGAACAGGAAGAACGGCACGTCGTCATCGATCGCCCGTGACGCCATGTCGACAGCGTGATCGGTGATCGCGTCGGTGAGGTAGAAACCCGGATCCGCGACCTCGAGCAGTTCGTCACCCTGCATCAACAGGTGCGGTCGGTAGTAGCTCGCGGCGCCGTTGAGCAGCCCCCAGAACTCGTCGAAGCCCCGCTGGGTAGGAGTGATCGGTGGACCGGGTCGCGTCGGATCGAACAGCGCCACGTCGGTCGGGTCCACGTTGCCGGCCACATGCCACTTGCCCGAGAGCATCGTGCGGTAGCCGGCCGGGCCGAGCACCTCGGCGATCGTGGAACACGCCGGGTCGAGCCAACCCTGGTAGCGGCCATTGCGTTCAAGCCAACCCCGGAACTCCCCTGGCGCTTCGGGTGTGGAGATCCCGCCGAAGTCCATCCAGCCGATCCCGGCCTGGTGGGGATGCAGCCCGGTCAACAACGAAGCACGCGATGGACAGCAGCGGGCCGAGTTGTACATCTGGGTGTAGCGCAGGCCTCCCTCGGCGAGCGCGTCGATGTTGGGCGTGTGTACCTCCCCGCCGTAGCAAGCCAGGTCCGAGAAGCCCATGTCGTCGGCCATCACGAACACGATGTTGGGTCGCCTCGTCGAGTGATCGGGGGTCATGTCTCCTGTCTAGCGGTTCTCCTCGGACCCTGGCGTCGTCCGGGCGCCGGGTCACGAGGACCTGACCGGGTCACGAGGACCTGCTCGCCAAGCTCACCGATCCCGCAACCGAGCCGCTGTTGTTCGTGGGCGACGATTTCGCCCGTACCGATCTCGCTGCTACGTGAGCTCGGCCCCTTTCGTGTCGGCGCCGCCGACAAAGCGAGGACGCGACCTCTGTAGCATCACATCGGCAACGAGAAGCTCGACAGAGGGGTTTGTGATGAGTCGCTCGACTTTCGCCAAGGTACTGACGACGACGGTGGGAGTGAGTCGAGCCGTGAGCGGCGCCGGTTTCCTGGCCGCACCGGGTCCGGTCACGAAGCGTTGGCTCGGCGCAAGCCCCGACGAGGCGCGCTATCTGATCCGGGCTGTCGGTGGACGCGACCTGGCACTGGGTGTCGGGGTGGCAACCGCAGGGGTCACCGGGCGGTCGCCCGTGGCCTGGCTGCTCGCCGCCGGAACCGCGGACCTGGTCGACGGGATAGTGGGAGCAGTGATGCTCGATGGGCGCCGACGCACCGAGACGATGGCGGTTGCGCTGGGCACCTCGGCGCTCAACGCGCTCGCTGCCGCGGTCGAGGCCGCCCAGCATGACTGACACCGGGCCGGTTGATGGCACTCGGCCATCTCATGGCCAGGAACAACCGATGACACCGGACCGGCTGAGACACCGATCAGGCGCCGTGGGTTTCCCCGACGCGGGCCACGCGGAACTGGTAATACGGGACCCGGAGTCCAACAGGAGGTCAGACATGGCAGAGAACGTCTACAAGGTCATCGAGCTCGTGGGCACCAGCACCGAATCCTGGGAGAAGGCGGCGGCCGCTGCGGTGGCCAAGGCCGGCGAGTCCCTTCGCGACCTGCGCATCGCGGAGGTCGAGGAGCTGGACATGACCATCGAGAACGGCGCCGTAGCCGCCTACCGGGCCAAGGTCAGAGTGTCGTTCAAGTACGAGGGCGGCTGACCCACCCCCACCCCCGGCGAACTGTCCCGTGAGAGACCACACCGGCGAGTGCCACAGCGGACAGTTCCGGAGCTCCCGGTGAACTGTCCGTTGAGAGACCACACCGGCGAGTGCCACAGCGGACAGTTCGCCTAGGAAGGGGCGGGGGGCAGACCCTGGTCGGCCAGTTCGGCCAGTGCCGCCCTGGCCGCGAGATGACCGCACATCCCGTGCACCCCCGCGCCGGGAGGAGTGGCCGCGGAGCACAGGTACACCCCGGGCACCCCCGTCGCGTAGGGGTGCAGACCGGGCCGCGGGCCGAACAGCAGCTGGGTGACGGTGTTCGCTCCCGCCGAGATGTCACCGCCCACGTAGTTGGGGTTGCGGTCCGCCAAGCCCGATGGCGGCGTCACGTGGCTTGCCACGATGCGATCCCGGGTGCCGGGTGCGAACCGCTCGATCTGGTCGAGCAACGCTCCGGTGGCATCGCCGTCGTAGCCGTTGGGCACATGAGCGTATGCCCACACCGGATGCACCCCACCCACCGAGCGGCCGGGGTCCGCCAGGTACTGCTGGGCGACAAGTACGAAGGGCCGCTTCGGCATCCGGCCTCGCCAGACCTGGGCCTCGGCGTGGGCGATCTCCTCGATCGTGCCGCCGACGTGCACCACGCCCGCCCGACGTGCCAACTCCGCGCTCCACGGGATGCCTCCCTCGACCGCCAGGTCGACCTTGTGGGCGGCCGGCCCGTAGCGCCACCGCTCATACGCGCGCCGGATCCGTGGCGGCATCCGATCGGCGAGGATCGCGAGCGCAGCCGTGGGTGTCGCGTCCAACATGACCACGCCTCCGGGTCGGAGCTCGCCCAGCGATCGGACCCGCACGCCGGTCTCGACGCGGCCTCCCAGCGATTGAAGCAGTCCCACCATCGCGGATGTGATCGCGCCCGATCCCCCCAGCGCGACGGGCCAGCCACCACCGTGACCGGTGGCCACGAGGAGCAGTCCCACCGCGGCGCCGAAGGGACGATCCAACGGGCGGACCGCATGTGCTGCGCAACCGGCGAACAGCGCGGCGGCCTCAGCCGAGCCGAGCAGCCTTGCCAGCACCGCGGCGGGGAGCACCGCCCGCGCGCCGAAGCGAGCCAGGGTGATCGGGTGCCGAGGAACGTGCAGCACCGGCTGCAGTGTCTCGGTCAACGTGTCTTGGAGGTCTCTACCCAACGGGGCGAACACACGCCGCCAGCGGCTACCGGCGGCAACCCCGAGGCCATCAGCGGTGCGCTCGAGCGAACGGTTGAGAGCCACCGCGGCGCCTCCGTCGAGCGGATGGGCGAGCTCGATCGCGGCGTGCTCGAAGCGCAGACCGAATCGCTCCAACCCCAGTGAGGAGAGAAACGGTGACGCTATGGCGAGGGGGTGACTCGCTGAGCAGAGGTCGTGCACGAGTCCCGGCACCGTGAGGTCGGCCGACGAGCGTGCGCCACCGCCCGGTTGGTCAGCAGCCTCCAGGACGGTGACATCCAGGCCACCAGCAGCAAGGGTGACGGCCGCTGCCAACCCGTTGGGGCCCGATCCGACGACGGTGGCAGTACCCGGAGCAGACCGCGCGCCTCTCACGTCGCCTGCAGGTTGAGCGCCGAGACCACCTCCTGACCGTACCGACACCAGCGACTTCGGATGCATCGTCGACGCTGCTAACCCCGATGAGCCAAGCTGTGCATGAGCAAGGATGTCACGAGCCGGGCTGTCACGAGCCTGAGCTGCCATCGGCAATGCTGTCATCGACAAAGCCATCGCGGGCCGAGCTGTCCCGGGAACGCCGAACGGATCCCGACACTGACACACCAGAGCCCTCCACCAAGGGAAGGAAGCCACACATGCCCCTCAACCTGGAAGCCATCGGAACCGTGGGGAAACCCGAGCAACGTAGCTGGGAGCCCTACGACGCGCTGCTCTACGCGCTGGGGGTCGGCGCCGGCTACCCGGATCCACTCCAGGAGCTCGCCTTCACCACCGAGAACACGGCCTCCGCGCAACAACAGGTGCTGCCCACCTTCGGGGTCATTCGCGGGATGCCCGACGGCTCCTCTTTCGCGGCGCTCGGGGAGTTCAACCCGGCGATGCTCGTGCACGCCGATCAGGCGATCGAGATCCACACCCCCATCGCGCCGTCAGGCACCGTGACCGCCACCAGCCGCCTGGTCGATATCGCCGACAAGCGCAGCGGTGCCCTGGTCACCACCGAGACCGAGGTCATCGACGCCACCACCGGCGAAGCGATGTTCAGCACCCGCACCGGAATGTTCATCCGGGGCGAGGGTGGATTCACCACCGAGGAGGAGCGTGCGGCCGCGAAGGCCTCGGCCCCCGAAGAACCCGGGATCCCCGATCGTGAACCCGACCACCGAGTCAGCTACCAGACGCTTCCGAACCAGGCGCTCTTGTACCGCCTCAACGGCGACCGCAACCCACTTCATTCCGATCCCTCGTTCGCAGCGATGGGTGGGTTCGATCGTCCGATCCTGCACGGCCTGTGCACCTACGGGTTCACCGGGCGGGCACTGTTGCACACCCTCTGCGACTCGGATCCGGCGAGGTTCTCCTCGATGTACGGGCGGTTCTCGAAGCCGGTCATGCCCGGCGACACCCTCACCATAGAGATGTGGGTCGACGACGGCGGCGGGTCCGCGTCGTTCCGCACCAGCACCGGTGACGGCGAGACCGTGGTCGACCGGGGACGTTTCTCCTACACCTGAGAGCCATCGGCACCCCGAACGCCCGCTGATCGATGGACCTGATCAGCGGGTCCGATCGTCGTGGTTCTAAACCTAAACCGCGGGCGCACT
This sequence comes from uncultured Microthrixaceae bacterium, assembly GCA_964454385.1. Lineage (GTDB taxonomy): Bacteria > Actinomycetota > Acidimicrobiia > Acidimicrobiales > Microtrichaceae > JAMLGJ01. Next base: position 7,626 of record CAYVYG010000030.1, on the reverse strand, counting down.
CGAACCGATCCCACAACCATGACCGAACCACCTTCAGCTCTGCCGGCGAGCGCCGCCTGCGAGCGCGGATCCGGTCCCGAATGCCGTGTCGGCAGGGCGATGTCACGTTCACACGGCCACTTCTCGGCGCTGCTGAACGAGGACCTGCAGGTGATCTGGGGATCCGAGACCATCGCCGAGCTGTTCGGGGTTCCGGACCCGGTGGGCCTCAGCGTGAGGGAGATCATCCACCCCGATGACCTGGAGGTGGTGGGCGCCGGACTCGCTCACCACTGGCGGTCGCGATCGACCTGTTGGGCAGCGGCGCAGGACCCGACGAGGTCCTGCCCGTGCTGGCTCGCTACATCGACAACACCCTTCAGGGTTCGCACTGCGAGATCATCTGGTGGGATCACCGCGAGGACCGCCACCTGAGCGCCGATGACAACAGCGAGTATCCGACGATCCCGGCGGATCTGGTACTCGCGGCGCGACGCAGCGGCGAGGCCCAGCAACTCGACGATCTCGAGGGCATCGACGGGCTGCCCCATCACATCCGGGCTCTGCGGGTGATACCGGTGCAGGCACCGGGGCGTCCCGACACCGTCGCCTGCGTGGCGATCTGGGCGCCGATGCCGGTGGGTATCGAGGCGAGCCCGCAGCGCCCGGTCCACCAGGCGGTCAGGCTCGCCTCGCTCGCGGTCGTCGATCACCACTCAAAGGCCGCGATGCGTTGGGAAGCGACCCATGATCCACTCACGGGGCTGCGCAACCGCGCAGGGTTCGAAGCGGACCTGGCGGACAACGCCGATGGCTGCGCTCTGCTCTACATCGACCTCGACGACTTCAAGCCGGTGAACGACCGCTACGGTCACCATGCCGGCGACGCGGTCCTCGCCGCGGTGGCACGACGCATCGAGGGCTGCACCCGCAGACCCGATCGGGTGGCGCGAATCGGAGGCGACGAGTTCGCGGTGCTGATCCCGGCCCCGGCGGATGCCGAGCTGGCCATCGAGATCGCAGGTCGCATCATCGACGCCGTGGCAAGACCGATCTCGATCGCGGGACACACCGTCGTGGTCGGTGCAAGCATCGGGCTCGCGATGGCGCACGGCACCATCGACCACGACCGCCTCCTGCGGCGCGCGGACGAAGCGCTCTACGACGCGAAGCAGAACGGGAAGCGACAGCTCGCGACCGCCACCTGAGCGAGCTCGGGGTTCACGACCCGTGAAGCGCGTCGGCGAGCTCACCCAGCAGGTCATCAGGGGTCGGATAGGGCATGTAGACCGCGACCCGGGACGCGTGGCTGGCATACCGATCGGCGATCTGCGACGCGACCCCGCCCGGATCACCCCTCACGGTGAGCCTGGCGAGCAGCTCGTCGTCGATCACGTCGGCCATCTGGTCCCAACGACCGTGGTGGGTCATCTCCCGCAGCACCGGTTGGATCTCGCCCCGGCCCTCGGCGTTGAGCACCGGCCGGTACGCCGGGGTGGACGCGTAGAAACCGAGAAGGGAGCGACATCCCCTGTCGGCGACCTCCAGCTCTGCTTCGTCACGGCCCACCGCCACGATCAGCTCGGGCACGATCTCGAGCTCCCCGAGCTGGTCACGCCGGCGCTGCAACCCGGATTCGATCGCACCGAGCGTGTGGTGCTCGAAGAACCTCCTGCTGGTGAAGGGCATCAACAGGATCCCGTCGGCTTCGGCCGCCACCATCTCGGTGAGGTGTGGCCCGAGCGCACCGACGTGGATCGGTGGCACTCCCCACTCGCTCGGGCCCGGATCGAACATCGGCGACATCAGGGTGTGGGTGTAGAACGGACCGCGGTGGTCGAGCGGCGTGCCGGTCTGCCATGACCTCAACACCGCCCTGACCGCAGCGACGAGGTCCGACATCCGCGCCACCGGCCGGTCGAACGCTGCACCGAAGCGGCGTTCGATGTGGGCCCGGACCTGGGTCCCCAGGCCCAGCACGAAGCGACCCTGGGACAGCAGTTGGAGGTCCCGCGCCGCGTGGGCGAGGTGGACCGGGTTGCGCGACAAGCCGATCGCGACGTTGGACCACACCCGTAGCCTGGTGGCCTGCGCCGCCAAAGCGAGCGGCAGGAACACGTCATGGGGCCCCTCGAACGCGAACACCCCGTCGAAGCCGAGCGATTCGAGCCTGCGCGCCGACTCGGCTGCGTCAGCCAGTCCGTAGAGAGCGGTGTCGACCTCCATCCGGACTCACCCTGGGAGGGGTTGTTCATCCGAGGACCCCATCACGGGGCGACAGCTCATCGCGGATGCACCTCGACCCGATGGAGGTCGTCGCCCACCTCGATCACACCATCGAAGTTCTCCGCTGCCAACTCCCGCCACTCCTGTTCACCACCGGGCGGTATGTCGGGCACGTAGTGGGTGAGGACCAGGGTCCCGACACCGCCGCGCCGAGCGGTCTCGGCGGCTTCGCCCGGCGAGGAGTGGTAGTCGAGCGTGTCGATCATGCGCTGGATACCGAGACCCGAGATGATGTCCTTGCGGATCACTGTGTGTACCAGGGCGTCGGCCCCGGCACAGAGTACATCGAGCCCGTCGCACGGGACGGTGTCGCCGGCGAGCACCACCGAGGCGCCATCGGCTTCGATTCGGAAACCGATCGACGGTTCCACCGGGCGATGGTCCGTCGGGGCACACCTGATGACGGCCTCGACGCCGGCCAGCTCGACCGGACCGGACGACACCTCGATCACCTCGACCGGCGGCGGAGCATCGAGGTCCTCGTGGTGTGCCATGCGGTAGGAGATGTCCGGTGCCAGCGATCCCAGGATGTGCTCCACGACACCGGTGGTTCCGATGGGTCCCACGATCCGCAGCGGCGACGGCACGAAGCCCATGACCCAGCGGGTGGTGATCACATCTGACAGGTCGGTGATGTGGTCGCTGTGCAGGTGGGTGACCAGCACCGCGGTGAGGTTCACGGCGCCGAGACCCGCAGCCGCGAGCCGCATCAACGCACCGCGCCCCGCGTCGATCAGGAAGCTCTCGCTGCCGGCCTCCACGAGGGTCGCGGGGCCCGCGCGGGTCGCGCTCGGAAGAGGGCTTCCGGTTCCCAGCAGTGTGACGCTCAGCATCGAGAGCTCCTAGGTCGGGGATCAGAGTCGGGGATCAGAGTCGGTGTCCGTGTGAGCACACCATGTGAGCACACCCGGACAGCCCGGTGCGCACACCTGCAGAGCCCGGACGGTGCGCATGTTGCGAACGCAGGTCGGAGCACCACGCCACGGGGTACCTTGCTCTGATGCGATTCTCCTATGCCGAGTCCATGATCGACCCGTCGTTCTACGTTCCGCTCGCGCAGGCCGCAGAGGACGCGGGGTACACGTCGATGATCATCCCCGAATCGCTGTGCTACCCCGAGGAATCGGATTCGACCTACCCGTACACCCCCGACGGGAGCCGCGAGTTCCTCGAGGACAAGGCGTTCTTCGACCCGTTCGTGTTGATCTCACACCTGGCTGCGGTGACGACGCGCCTGCGCTTCACGACCTTCGTGGTGAAGCTGCCGATCCGGCATCCGGTGATGACCGCGAAGCAAGCCTCGTCGGTCGCGGTCCTGAGCGGCAACCGCTTGGACCTCGGTGTCGGCACCTCACCGTGGCCCGAGGACTACCAGGTGACCGCCACGCCGTGGGAACGACGGGGACATCGCATGGACGAGTGCATCGAGATCATCCGGGGCCTCTGCGCCGGCGGCTACCACAGCCACCGAGGGGAGATCTTCGATGTGCCCAGGATCAAGATGAGCCCGACACCGAGCGAACCGATCCCGCTTCTCATCGGAGGCCACGGACCCCGCGCTCTCGAACGCGCCGCGCGGATCGGTGACGGATGGCTGCACGCCGGAGGGGGTGAGGAACCGCTGGAGGAACTGATCGCGACGCTGCACGACCTCCGCGCCGAGCACGGCACGGCCGAGCGACCCTTCAGCATCCACGCCATCTCGGTCGACGGGTTCTCGGTCGAGGGCGTCAAGCGCCTCGAGGAGATGGGCGTGACCGATGTGATCGTCGGATTCCGCTGGGTCTACACGCCCGGACCCGACACCGAGGACCTGCAGACCAAGATCGATGCGCTGCGGCGGTTCGCCGACGAAGTCGTGACGAAGGTCTGAACCCTGCCGTGAAACCGGCCCGATCTGTCAGGGTGGGACCGAGACACCTGCGCGGCTGCACGCCCCACCGCGTTCCGCGCTCCGGGGCCGTTCGCTAGTCTCCCGCGATCACCGACCACGGGGGAACATCCTTGAGCAACGACGTCGTCACACGTCTCACCACACCGCAGTTCTGGACCCAGGGCCTCGAGGACCGCATGGCGGACTTCGCCGAGATCCGCGAGATCGGTCCGTTTGTTCCGGTGAGCTTCGACAATCCGCTCACGCTCGAGAAGGAGACCTTCCATGCGGTCACCCGTTTCGAGGAGGTGCTCGAGATCTCGCGGCGGCCCAAGGACTTCTGTTCGGGCAACGGCGCGGTCTCGATCGCGGACATGCCCACCGAGGCCCTCGACTTCTTCGGTTCTTTCATCAACATGGACGATCCGCGTCACGCGAGACAGCGCGGCATCGTGGCTCGATCGTTCACACCCCGCCAGCTCCAGGGTGTGCTCGATTCGGTCGAGACGATCTGCGACGAGGTGATCGACGGCTTCTGCGAATCAGGTGAGGCCGACCTCGTCGAGGCGTTCTCGCAGCCGTTCCCACTGTTGGTCATCTGCGACATGATGGGGATACCCCGCAGCGAGTTCGACACAGTCCTCGCGGCAACCAACGTCATCCTGGGCGGCGGCGACCCCGAGTTCATGGGCGAGGGCGATCCCCTCACCACCTTGTTCGAGGCAGGGATGCAACTCACCGCGCTCATGAACGAGCTCGCGGACCAACGCCGCGCCGAGCCGACCGACGACCTCACCTCCAAGCTCGTGCACAACGATCTGGGCGAGGAGATGCTCGACCCGTCCGAGGTGGCGCCGTTCTTCATACTGCTGGCGGTGGCAGGCAACGACACCACCCGGACCGCGATCAGCCACGGCATGGACCTGTTGGCGAAGAACCCCGACCAGCGCCGACTCTGGGCCGAGGACATCGCTCGCACCGGTGGCGCGGAGGTCACCCAGACGGCGGTGGAGGAGATCGTGAGGGTCGCCTCCCCGGTCACGTTCATGCGCCGCACCGTGACCGGCGACGTGACGGTGTCGGGTCACGACTTCTCCGAGGGCGACAAGGTGGTGATGTTCTACGGAGCGGCCAACCGTGACCCCCGGGAGTTCAGCGACCCGGAGGTCTTCGACGTGCGTCGCGAACCGAACGCACATGTGGGCTTCGGTGGTCCGGGTCCTCACTTCTGCCTGGGGGCGCACCTCGCCCGCCGCGAGCTGAGCGTCGCGTTCCACCGGCTCTTCCAGCGCCTGCCCGACATCGAGGTCACCGGCGACGCGGTTCCTCTCGACGCGATGGGCATACCCCTGGTCGGAGGCATCAAGCGCCTGCCGGTGCGCTTCACCCCGACCGCTCCGCTTGGGACCTGAGAACACCTCGCCGCCCGCAGGGCTCGGGCCGCTCGGTAGCGGGCGGACCCGACGCTGATGATCGGCGACCTCTCCACGCCGCTGCTGGTGGCGCTGTTGGTCCTCTCCGGCGGGGTGGTCGTGGCCGGCGGCACCTCCCTGGCACGCACCGGAGACCAGATCGCGGATCACACGGGGCTGACCCGGATGTTCGTCGGCTCGCTGTTCATCGCGATCGCCACCTCGCTGCCCGAGCTCGGCACCACGATCACCGCCGCAGCCCGCGAGGTGCCGGACCTCGCTGTAGGCGACCTGTTCGGCTCGTCGATGGCGAACATGGCGATCCTGGGTCTGGTCGATCTGCGCTATCGGCAACGTGTCATGCCGACCGTCGAGTTGGGTCACACCAGGGTCGCGGCGGTCGCGATCGGGATGACAGCGCTCGCGGTGATGGCCGTCGCCACCCCGTCGGGGCCCTCGATCGGCGCGGTGGGGTTCGTCCCGCTGGGGCTCGCCGCTGTGTACCTCGCGGCGCTCGCGTGGTTCCGTCGCGTGCCGTCGCTCGGCACTGCGGTAGCCGATCCCGAGCCCTTCCGAGCTGCCCCCGCAGCACCAAGGTCACCGACACCGCAGGGCCCTGCGATCGCGAGGCGGTTCGCATTGGCCACCGCAGCGCTGCTGGTTGCCGCTCCATTGCTCACGATCAGCACCGAGTCCCTGGGGGAACGCTGGGGCATCAGCCAGGGCGTGTTGGGCATCACGGTGCTCGCCATCACCACGTCGCTGCCGGAGCTCTCGACCAGCATCGCAGCG
>CAYVYG010000030.1:0-1274 GCA_964454385.1 uncultured Microthrixaceae bacterium | reverse complement strand
TCACCTGATCTTGCTGTCGGGAACCTCTTCGGCAGCAACGCCGCGAACATGGCGATGATCCTCGCAGTCGATGTCTTCTACCGTCCCGGCCCGGTGCTGGGACATGTGGACGACTCGCTCGTGGTCGCGGGCACCGCTGCGATCCTGTTGATGTCGCTCGCGGTGGCCAGCATCGCGAGCGGCCGGATGAACCGCGCACAGCGCTTCGAGCCGGACAGCGCAGTGCTGCTGGTGGCCTATCTGGCCGGCATGACAGCGGTGGCAGCCGCGACATCCTGACGGCGCTGCCCCAGGGGGTCGAGCGGGTTCAACCGTCCTCGGCGGTTGCGTTCAGTCCGGAGATCACGACCTGTGCGATGTCGCCCAGGACCTCGAGCTGTCGGGTGCTGAGACGGTCCACGAACAGCTCCCGGACGTCTTCGAGGTGGCCGGGCGCGGCAGCGGCGATCTCCTCACGACCGGTCGGGGTGACCACCACGTAGGCACCACGCGCATCGTCGGGGCAGGCTTCCTTGGTGACGAGGCCCCGCTTCACCATCCGGTTGATGTGGTGCGAGACCCTGCTCTTCTCCCAACCGAGGCCGTCAGCCAGCTCGTGGTGGCGCGCCCGTCCATCGGCACGGTCCGTGAGCATCACCAACACCGCGTAGTCCTGGGCCGACATGGCCGAGCGTGCAGCGAGACGTCGAGCGACCTCGGCGCCCAGGCGCATCTGCATCTCCTGGAAGCCGCGCCAGGCCCGCGACTCGGTGCTGTCCAACCACCGCGGTCCCGTCCCCCCGCCTCGTGTGGATGATCGTCGTGTGGATGGTGGTTCTGTCATGTCGGGAGCTAACCGGGTCCGGGGACGCCAAATGTAGTTGACGCTTCAACCCCTGTGTCCGGGAACCGAAACCCCGGTCGGTGCGTCCTAACAACACAGCGAAGCACCATCGCCACGACGAAGGGACCCGACCATGGCCCGAGACGCAACAGACCATACGATGAGGACCAGTCGAGCACTGGCTGCGGTTGCGGTTGTGCTGGTGCTCGGATCCGCGAGCTGCACCGGTTCCGGTGGAGGCTCCGATGACTCGGAGGGGGGTGATGCCGCCACGGCGATGGACCGGGCCGCCGGGGATGGCTCGGATGCGGCAGAGGGTATGGCGCCCACCGACGCGGAACCGGTCGCGGTCGACGCCGGGACGGTCGGGGAGACGAACACCGCGCAGACGCGTGATCGGATCTTCACCGCGAACCTCGAGATCGAGGTCGAGGTGCTCGAGGACGCTGTT
>CAYVYG010000029.1:0-14813 GCA_964454385.1 uncultured Microthrixaceae bacterium | reverse complement strand
TGCTCGGCCCACGCGCGGCCGACGTCTGGCTCGGCACCTTCCACGCCATCGGCGCGCACCTCCTGCGCGGTGCGCCCGAACGCGAGCGCCTTGGCCTGGGCGAACACGTTCGAGCTCAACAGGTCGTGATGGTCCCCGAGCGGGTTCGCGGTGTTGGCGAAGCAGATCAGGTCGACCGGGATGATCGTGGTGCCCTGGTGGAGCAGCTGGTAGAAGGAGTGCTGGCCGTTGGTTCCCGGCTCGCCCCAGTAGATCGCTCCTGTGTCGGCCTGCAGCGCCTCACCGCTGAGGGTGACGTGCTTGCCGTTGGACTCCATCGTGAGCTGTTGCAGATAGGCGGGGAACCGCTCCAGGTACTGCGAGTAGGGCATCACCCCGACCGTCTGGCACCCGAAGAAGTTGCGATACCACACCGCGAGCATGCCCATGAGCACCGGGAGGTTCGCCGCGAACGGTGCGGTGCGGAAGTGCTCGTCCATGTCGTGGAATCCGGCGAGCATCTCGGCGAAGCGCTCCGCTCCGATGGCCACCATCGTCGACAGCCCGATCGCCGAGTCCATCGAGTAGCGCCCGCCGACCCAGTCCCAGAACCCGAACATGTTCTCGGTGTCGATCCCGAACTCCTCGACACGCGCGGCGTTGGTGGACACCGCCACGAAGTGCGCCGCGACCACCTCGTGGTCCTCGACGTCGGGGCCGCCGAGCGCCTCGAGCACCCAGGCGCGCGCCGAGTGGGCGTTGGTCATCGTCTCGAGCGTGGAGAACGTCTTGGAAGCGATGATGAACAGGGTCTCGGCCGGGTCGAGATCACGGGTCGCCTCGACGAGGTCGGTGGAGTCGACGTTCGAGACGAAACGCAGCCGCAGTGAACGGTCGCTGTACGCCCGCAGGGCCTCGTATGCCATGACCGGGCCGAGATCCGATCCGCCGATACCGACGTTGAGGACGTTGCGGATCCGCTTGCCGGTGTGGCCGCGCCACTCGCCGTCGCGGATCCGCTGAGCGAAGCGTGCCATGGAGTCGAGGACCTCGTGTACCTCTGCCACCACGTCGGTTCCCTCGACCACCAGGGTCTTGTCGCGGGGCATGCGCAACGCGACGTGCAGCACCGAGCGGTCCTCGCTCACGTTGATCCGCTCCCCCGCGAACATCGCCTCGATCCGGGATCGCAGACCCGACTGCTCGGCCAGTTCGACGAGCAGCGTCATCGTCTCGTCGGTCACACGGTTCTTGGAGTAGTCGAGGTACAGCCCGGTGGCGCCGGCGACCAGACGCGAGCCGCGCTCGGGATCCGCGGCGAACAGCTCGCGCAGGTGCCGGTCGCGCGTCGGCTCGAAGTGCGCCTCGAGGGCCCCCCACGCCGGGCGCTCGGTGAGCGGGGCAGGCCGGGTACCGGGGTCGCGGCCGGATCCCATCTCAGGCAACCGCTCGGCTCTGGGATTCAATGCGCTCGATCAGCGCCCGCCACGATTTCACGAACGCCGCTGCACCGTCGCTCTGCAGCTGCGCGGCCAGCGCATCGACGTCGATGCCGGCATCGCCGAACCGGGCTAGAACCTGTTCCCAGTCGCCACCGTCGGAGTCCAGGGTGGGGTTGACCGTGCCGTGGTCCGCGACCGCCTCCAACGTTGCGTTCGGCATCGTGTTGATCGTGTCGGGAGCGGCCAGCGCGTCCACGTACATCGTGTCGGGCGCGTCGGGGTCCTTGGTGCTCGTCGATGCCCACAACAGCCGCTGGAGCCTGGCACCCTTGGACTGAAGGGACTGCCAGCGGTCGCTGGCCTGGGTCTCCCGGTACGCCCGGTACGCGCCACCCGCGACCGCGATGCCCAGGCGGTTCGTAAGCTCCGGTGGCACCTCTTTGGCGACCGCTGCGTCCCATCGGGAGATGAACACCGATGCCACGCTCATGACAGCCGGGTCCTCACCAGCGGCGATGCGCTGTTCGATGCCCGTCATGTACGCGTCCGCAGCGGCTCGGTACTGCGCCGCGTCGAAGAGCAGCGTGACGTTGATCGGTACGCCCGAAGCGATCGCCTCGGTGATGGCGGGCAGACCTTCGGCCGTGCCGGGGATCTTGATGAACAGGTTCTCGCGCTCCGCCCTTGCGTGCAGCTCCTTGGCAGACTCGACCGTTGCGTGGGTGTCGTAGGCGAGCTCGGGGGACACCTCGAGCGACACGAAGCCGTCCACACCGCCGCTATCGGCGTGTGCAGGCGAGAACAACTCCGCTGCGCGGCCCAGGTCGTCGATCGCGAGCTCGAAGAACAGGTCCTCTCCCGAGGTCCCACGGGCGGCCGCCGCGGCGATCGCCTCGTCGTAGCCGCCGCCCTCGATCGCCTTGTCGAAGATCGAGGGGTTCGAGGTCAACCCGGTGATCCAGTAGTCGCGGATGTAGCGCTCGATGGTCCCGTCATCGAGCATGCCCCTGGTGATGTTGTCGAGCCACAGGCTCTGGCCGAGCTCGTGGAGCTTCCTGGTGGGTGTCGTCATCTCTGTCCTCCTGATACCTCGGCGGTGGTCGCTGATACCTCGGCGGTGGTCGTCGTGGCGGCACTCAGTGCCGCTCCGAGTATCCCGGCCTGGTTGAGGCTCTGTGCCGGCACAACCGCGGTTTCACCGTTCATCTTGTCGCGAAGATGGCCCTCATACTTCGCGAACTTCTTCGAGACCCCTCCCCCGATGATGAACAGCTCAGGCGAGAACAACTCGTCGAGCATCTGCAGGTAGCGGCCGACCCGGTGGCCCCAGTCACGCCACGACAGGTCCTCGACCTCCCGCACCGAAGCAGCGGCGTGGTCCTCGGCAACCCCGCCCTCGAACTCGAGGTGACCCAGCTCGGTGTTGGGCACGAGGACACCTTCGCTGAACAGGGCGCTGCCGATGCCGGTTCCCAGGGTCACCATCAGCACCACCCCCTGGTGACCGACGCCGACTCCGAAGCGCATCTCGGCGAGCCCCGCGGCATCCGCGTCGTTCAGCACCACGCAGTCGACGCCGAGGCGCTGCGAGAACAACGTGCGGGCGTCGGTGCCTATCCACGAGTCGTCGATGTTCGCGGCGGTTCGCACGATCCCTGACCGCACGACCGCCGGGACGGTGATCCCGACGCACTGCGAGCGCCCCGGCACGAACCCGTCCAGCCCGGTCACCAGCTCGGCGACCACCTCGGCCACAGCCTCGGGGGTGGCCGGTCGGGGCGTGTCGATGCGCAGTCGTTCCGAGACGAGCTCACCGAGTGCGAGGTCGACCACAGCTGCTTTGACGCCGCTACCGCCTATGTCGATCCCGATGCCGTGCCGATCCGCTGAACCCTCACCGGCGGGCGCGGGTGCCGACCCATCCGCGGTCTCGACTGCGGGCTCAACCGTGCTCTCACCCATCTCAGGAGCCTCCCACACCCATCTCAGGAGCCTCCCAGCACGAACCGCTCGATTGCGTGTGCGAAGCCGTCCTCGTCGTTCGAGCGGGTGACCTGGCGGGCGGCGCGTTGCACCTCGGACGATGCGTTGCCCATCGCGATGCTCAGCCCGCAGTGGGCGAACATCAACACGTCGTTGGGGCTGTCGCCCAGTGTCACCACCGACTCGAGCGGTATGTCCAACTCGGCCGCCAGATGGGTGACCACCGCTCCCTTGTTGGCGTCGGGATGTGTGACGTCGAGGTAGTAGGGCTGGGACCTTGCAGCCGACACCGCGTGGCAGAACTCGTCGCGGGCCGCTGACTCGGCCCTCGCCACCGCGTCGTGGTCGTCGCTGGCGCCGACGATCTTGGTGACCGGACCGAGGCCTGACAGCGAGTCGACCACGGTGGGCTCGAACTTCACGGTGCCGGCCTCCCGGTGGACGTGGGGACCGTCGGGATCGGTCACGTACCACTCGGTGCCCGAGTACACCCACACGAACAGCCCGTGGTCACGCATCGACTCGATGATCGGCTCCACCAGGTCGTCGTCGATGTCGAGGCTGCGGATCTCGCTCATGTCGGGCGCCACGAACTCACCTCCGTTGAACGCCGCTATCGGAGTGGTGAGCCCGAGTGGCTCGACGAACATCGACATGCCGCGCGGCGGGCGCCCGGAGGTGATCGCGAACGCCACCCCCGCTTCACCCAGACGGTGCACCGCATCGATCGTCGCGTCGCTGAGCTCCTTGTCGGAGGTGACAAGCGTTCCATCGACGTCCGCGAGGACCAGGGCGCGATCGCGCTTCGGCTGCATCGGGACATCCCATCACAGATACCCGACCGATGTTCACCATGTCGCATTGGACACACCGCCCGCACCCAGGCGACCCGGGGCGCGCGGAACTGTCCGGTGAGGGACCACACCACCGTGTGCCACAGCGGACAGTTCGCCGGCGGGCGACCCGGGGCACGCGGAACTGTCCGGTGTGGGACCACACCACCGTGTGCCACAGCGGACAGTTCGCCGGCGGGCGACCCGGGGCACGCGGAACTGTCCGGTGTGGGACCACACCACCGTGTGCCACAGCGGACAGTTCGCCGGCGGTGCGGGTACCGTGAGGCGATGACGGGACGGACCATCCGATGACGGCACGGATCGAGGACTACGCGATCATCGGCGACAGCAGGACGGTCGCGCTGGTTGCCAGGACCGGCTCGATCGACTGGTTCTGTGCTCCCAGCATCGACTCGGGAGCTTGCTTCGCCTCGCTCCTCGGCGATGACAGCAACGGTCACTGGACCATTGCGCCTGCTGGGGACACCACATCGGTCACGCGCTCCTACGAGACCGACACGCTCGTGCTGCGCACCAACTTCGAGACGGAAACCGGGGCGGCCGCGCTGTTCGACTTCATGATCCCGGGTACGCCCCAACCGACCATCCACCGGATCGTGGAGTGCCGGGGCGGCCACGTCGAGATGATGATGGAGCTGGTGGTGCGCTTCGACTACGGCCGGATCGTCCCCTGGGTGACCTCCACAGGCGACGGCCTCACGATGGTCGCGGGCCCCGATGGGCTGCGACTCCACGCCTCGGTACCCCTCGAGGGTGCCGACATGCGCACCCGTGCCCGGTTCAGGATCCACGAGGGCGCATGGAGCACCTTCTCGCTCACCTACTACGACAGCGCCGGGGAGGAACCCCATCCGCTCGACAGCCTCGCGGCCCGCGAGCGCACCCGACGCTGGTGGACCGACTGGGTTTCTCAGTGCACCTACGAGGGCGGATGGCGCGACGACGTCATGCGGTCGCTGATCACCCTCAAGGCGCTCACCTACGAACCGACCGGGGCGGTTTGCGCTGCCGCGACCACATCGCTGCCCGAGGAGATCGGGGGTGTGCGCAACTGGGACTACCGCTACTCGTGGTTGCGCGACGCCACCCTGACCCTCCAGGCGTTCCTGTTGGCCGGCTACCACGAGGAGGCAGCTGCCTGGTCACGCTGGTTGCGCCGCGCCGTGGCGGGTGATCCCGAGGACTTCCAGATCATGTACGGCGTCGAGGGTCGACGCCGTCTCACCGAGCTCGAGCTCGACTGGCTGGCGGGCTACGAGGGTTCCGCGCCGGTGCGCATCGGAAACGACGCCTCGAAGCAGTTCCAACTGGACGTGTTCGGCGAGGTCATGGATGCGGTGCTGACCGGCGCGCGCAACGGCCTGCACCCACCGGGCGGCTACCGCGACGGCATCATCGCCGAGATGCTCGTCCGCTTGGAGGACATCTGGCGCGAACCGGACGACGGCATCTGGGAGGTGCGCGGACCGCGGCGCCACTTCACACACTCGAAGGTGATGGCGTGGGTGGCGTTCGATCGTGCCGTGCGGCTCGCCGAGGACGACCTGTTGGACCACGACGACTCGCAGCGCTGGGCTGCGATCCGCGACGAGATACACGCGGAGGTCTGCGATCAGGGATGGAACGACGAGATCGGCGCGTTCACCCAGTACTACGGCTCGGACACCCTCGACGCGAGCGTGCTCATGATGTGCCACGTCGGATTCCTGCCGGCGGACGACGAGCGGATGGTCTCCACGGTGGAGGCGATCCAGCACGAGCTGGTCGTCGACGGGTTCGTGAAGCGCTACCAGACCGGACAGGACAACGCGGACGGTCTCCCCGGCGACGAGGGTGCGTTCCTCCTGACGACCTTCTGGCTCGCCGACGCGCTGGGCTTCATCGGCCGCACCACCGAGGCCGAGGAGATCTTCGAGCGCTTGAGGGGACTGGCGAACGACGTCGGGCTGCTCTCCGAGGAGTACGACCCCGCCGCTCAGCGGATGCTCGGCAACTTCCCCCAGGCGTTCTCACACCTCGGTTTGATCCACACCGCCGCGAACCTGTCCCTGCAGGACGCATCACCGCGCGCCGTGAGGGCCCGCGCCGGCACACACCACTGATCGTGGCGAACTGTCCGCTCTCAGACCACACAGACGAGTGCCACACCGGACAGTTCGCTCCGCTGGGAGCTGCCAGGCGACCCGCACTCGGATCACAGACCGGGGATCACAGACCGGGGATCACAGACCGGGACTCGACTGGATCAGGCCACCGTCGGCCATGATCGTGGTGGCCGTCAGATAGGAGGCACCCGGACCCGCGAGGAACGCGACGACCTCGGCGATCTCGCTCGGCTGAGCCATCCGCCCGAGCGGGATCGCTGCATCGAGCACCTTCATCTTCGCCGGGTCCGCTGCGGTGGCGGCGTTGATGGGGGTGTCGACCGCCCCCGGGCCGACACCGACGACGTTTATCCCGTGGGGGGCGAGCTCGACACCGGCGGTGCGGGTGAGCATCCGCATGGCTCCCTTGGAGAGGCAGTAGGGGGTGTTGCCGGGCATCGGCCAGTCCTCGTGCACCGAGGAGACGTTGATGATGCGGCCGCCCGATCCCTGGGCGATCATCTGCTTCGCCGCGAGCTGCGTGCCGAAGAACGCGCTGCGCAGGTTGACCGCGAGAACCTTGTCGTAGTCGGCCTCGGTGGTGTCCAGGACCGAGGTGCGGGTCTCGAGCCCTGCGTTGTTCACCCACACATCGAGACGACCGAAGTCGTCGACCGCTGCATCCACGAGGGCCTGAAGGTCGTCCCGCTTCGAGACATCCGCATCGACGCCGACCGCTCTCGAGCCGGACGCGGTCAGCTTCTTCTCGAGTGCCTCGGTGGCCTCGGGGTGCGCCACGTAGTCGATGACGCCCCCCGCGCCCTGCGCGGCGAGCGCCAGCACGATCGCCTCACCGATCCCACTGTTGCCTCCGGTCACCACCGCCACCTTGTCCTGCAGCGGGCGGGATCGATCGACTTGGTCGTTCATCCGGGCTCCATGGGTCCTGGGCCTGCTCGGAAACCCTACAGCGATGTCCGATGCAGCGGCCGACGACACGGGCATCTGTGCCAGACTCGGCGCCGACCGCTCGACCACCCGCTATCGACTCCGGGACCGCCATGACGACCGAGATCCTGCACCGGATCCAATTCGCCCTGACGATCAGCTTCCACTTCATCTTCCCGCCGATGTCGATCGGCCTGGGCCTCATCCTGGTGATCCTGGGCGTGAAATCGGTGCGCACCGGTGACCCGAAGTGGCGCCAGCTGTCGATGTTCTGGGTGAAGATCTACGGGCTCATCTTCGCGATGGGGATCGCCACGGGGATCGTCCAGGAGTTCCAGTTCGGGACCAACTGGTCGATCTTCTCGCGGTACGTGGGCAACGTCTTCGGCAGCCTGCTGGCTGCGGAGGGGATCTTCGCGTTCATGCTCGAGGGCGGCTTCCTCGGCCTGATGCTCTTCGGGGGCACGAAGTTGGGCAACCGGCTCTGGTTGTTCGCGACGACGATGGTCGTGACGGGCGCCATGTTCTCGGCCACCTGGATCGTGATGGCCAACTCGTGGATGCAGTCACCCCAGGGCTACGAGATCCGCGACGTCGGCCACGGAGACCAGGCCTTCATGACCAGCTTCGCGGAGGTGGTGTTCACACCGACGTTCATCCCGCGGATCCTGCACGTGCTCGCAGCCTCGTGGATGGTCGGTTCCGCGCTCGTGATGAGCGTCGGCGCCTGGTACCTGCTGCGTGGTCGCCACATCGAGTTGGCCAAGACGATGATCCGGGTCGCTCTGCCGCTGTTCGCGGTGCTCTCGGTGCTGCAGGTGTTCGTGTTCGGATCCAACCAGGCGATCGCGGTCACCGAGAACCAACCCGAGAAGCTCGCCGCGATGGAGGGCCTCTACGAGACCCGGGATTGCGCCCCCATGTACATCGTGGGCTGGACCGACCCCGACAGCGAGACGACCAGCGGGTTGGCTGTGCCGTGCTTGCTGAGCTTCCTCGCCACCCAGGACTTCCAGGGCGAGGTGCAGGGCCTCGAGGACTTCCCCCGCGACGAGTGGGCGCCGGTCAACCTCACCTTCCAGGTGTACCACGTGATGATCGACCTCGGAGTGCTGTTCATGGCCATCTCGGGCGTCGCGGTGGCCCTGTGGGCGTGGAAGGGCAGGCTCTGGGACCAACGCTGGATGCTGTGGGTGCTGGTCTCCACGATCGTTCTCACCCACATCGCCACCCAAGCCGGCTGGTGGACCGCCGAGTTCGGCCGTCAGCCGTGGGTCGTCTGGCACGAGTTGCGCACCGCTGACGCCTACTCGCCGCTCGTCGGTGACTCCCAGGTGGTGTTCTCGATCGCGATGTTCGTGGTGCTCTACGCGCTGTTGTTCGTGTTGTTCATCTACCTGCTCGACCGCAAGATCCGCGACGGGCCTCCCGAGCCGCAGGACACCGACCACCTCGAGTCGCTGCCCGACACCTTCGCGGAGGTGTTCACCCGCAGGGGCCATCGCGCTTCGTCGGTGCCGGCCGGCTCCGGCGGGCCGCCCGGCGGCGTGGATCCTCCCAGCAGGGATGCGGCGACCGACTCGCCGGGGAGCACACCATGAGCTGGCTGGCGCCCACCTGGTTCGTGCTGTTCGTGGTGATCGTGACCGGCTACGTCATACTCGACGGCTTCGACCTCGGCGTGGGGATGCTCTCGACGTTCCTCGCCCGAACCGACCGCGACCGACGGATACTGCTCAACAGCATCGGACCGGTCTGGGACGGCAACGAGGTCTGGCTGGTGGTCGCAGGCGGCGCGCTGTTCGCGGCGTTCCCGCTGGTGTACGCGTCGCTGTTCTCCGGTTTCTACCTGGCGATGATGCTGGTGCTGTTGGTGCTGATACTCCGCACGGTCGCGATCGAGTTCCGCTCCAAGCGGGCCAGCGCGGCCTGGCGCAACACCTGGGACTGGTTCTTCTTCGCCTCGTCGCTCGGGATCACCGTGTTGTTGGGTGTTGCCCTCGGCAACGTGGTGCGGGGGGTGGCGATCGACGCGCAGGGCGACATGACCGTGGACCTGATCGAGTTGCTCAACCCCTACTCGCTGCTGATCGGACTGAACGCGGTCGCGATGCTGTGCCTGCACGGCGCGATCTTTCTCACCCAGAAGGTCGAGGGTGAGCTGCTCGCGAAGGTGAAGCGCCTGATCCCGCGCCTCGGGGTCGTGTTCTTCGTGATCACCACGATCTCGGTGTTCGCAACCCTGCAGGTCGACTCCGAGATGGTCGACACCTTCAAGGACCGTCCGTGGACGGTCGCGTTTCCGGTGGCGGCGCTCCTGGCCACCCTCGGCGCGTGGCGTCTGGTGGAGAGCGGCTGGTACCTGGCGGCGTTCCTCGCCTCGGCGACCACGATCGCGATGCTGATGGCATCGATCGCGGCCGGTCTCTACCCGGTGATGCTTCCCTCGTCGATCGATGCCGCATACGACCTGACCGTGCACAACGCAGCGGCATCCGACAACGCGCTGCAGGTCATGTTCGTGATGGCGTTGCTGGGGATGCCCTTCGTGTTGCTCTACACCGCTGGCATCTACTTCTTCTTCAGGGGAAAGGTCGAGATCGACGACCACAGCTACTGAGACCCGCCGTCCCCACTCGCCGACGATCCGGCTGCTCACCAGCACGTGGCGCCGCGCAGGGCGCGCACGCACCGGCGGAGACACCGCCCGCTCGGCACCGTGGTGGGCCCTCGGGGCGATCGCAGCGCGCGCCGGGGCCACCGCTGCGACGCTCGTGTTCCTGTTGGTGCTCGCCCACGCGATCGGCGCCGTCCTCGATGCGCTCGGAGCCTTCGGTGACGGCGTCGGGGCCTCCCAGAGACCGGGGGTGACCGGCGGGATCCGCGCGGGGCAGCTCCGTGGTTTCGTCATCTGGGCGGCCGTGGCCCTGTCGGCCAGAGCACTGCTCCGGTGGATCGCCAGCCTCCTCATCGACACCGCAGGAGACGCCGTCGGGCAACGGCTGCGCGATGCGGGTGTGCGCTCGGCACTGTTGAGCGCGTCGCTGACCGCTTCGCGCGAGCACCGCGATGGCGGTGACAGCGACGACGACAGTGGCGCCGACAGTGGCGCCGATGAGAGCAGTTTCGACGTGGGCTCGACAACCGGCGTGCTCGTCGACGGCGTGACCGACGTGCGCAACTGGGTGGTCGACTACCTCCCCTCGGCAGCGATGGCCGTGGTCGGACCACTGCTCGCGTTCGTGGTCGTCTTGGTGCTCGACCCGCTCACGACCGTGATCCTGGTCTTCACCGGTCCGATGCTGTTGTTGCTGCTGGCGGTCATCGGGAGGCGAATCGCGGAGTTGAACCGGCGACGGGCCTCGGAGCTCGCCTGGTTGCGGTCCCTGTACCTCGACCTTCTCGAGGGCCTGCCGACGCTGCGGCTCTTCGGGCGCGGAGCCGACGGGGCCAAGCTGGTCGAGGCGACGAGCCGCCGCTTCTCCGAGACCACCATGGAGGTCCTGCGCACCGCGTTCCAGACCTCGCTCGTCATGGAGTGGGCGGCCACCGCCGCGACCGCACTCGTAGCGGTGGAGGTCAGCTTCCGCATGACCTCGGGGGATCTGGGCTTCTCGACCGCGCTGGCGGTTCTCATGATCACCCCGGAGTTCTTCGTGCCGTTGCGCGACCTCGGGCTCCACTACCACACCGGCAGCCGCGGCGACGCGGCCGCCGAACAGCTGAGCAGCCTGCTGGGCATCGACGAACCGGCTTCCGTGCCCGAGACGTCCCGACCCGGCCGGGTCGGGCTCGAGGGAGCCGAACCCGTGCGCGTGGCGCAGACCATGGCCGACGCTCGACCGAGCGCGAGGGTGGAGCTCCGCGGGGTCTCCTACCGGTATCCCGCTGCAAGCGCCGCTGCCGTCACCGACATCGACCTGACGATCGAACCAGGCCAGACCGTGGCGATCTGCGGGCCGAGCGGAGCCGGCAAGTCGACCATCGCGGCGCTGGTGGTCGGCCTGGTCAGCGCCCGCACCGGCACGATCAGCGTCGACGGCGCACCCCACCCGGGTCCGGGCCACGGCATCGCGTGGGTGCCACAGCAGCCAGCCATCCTGAGCGGCACCGTGGCGGAGAACATCGCGCTGGCCGATCCGTGCGCCTCGCCCGAACGGATCCGTGCGGCCGCACGCAGCGCAGGTGCCATCGGGTTCATCGACGCGCTGCCCGACGGCATCAGGACGCTTCTCGGCGAGGGCGCCACGACGCTCAGCGGTGGCGAGCGACAGCGCATCGCGGTCGCCCGAGCCCACCTGAGCCGCGCACCGCTGGTGGTCCTCGACGAGTTCACCGCCCACCTGGACCCTGAGACCGAGAGCGCGGTCCTCGGGTCCACCATCGAGCTGCTGCGAGGTCGGTCGGCTCTGGTGATCACCCACCGTGAGGAGTCCTTCAGGTCGGCCGATGTCGGGATCCTGCTGCGCGACGGCTGCGTGATCGATCGCGGTCCGCCCGGGGAGTTGATCGGACGCCACGGAACCTGGGAGGCCATGACCGGCGACCATGGGGCATCACCGGCCGAGCAGTCACGCGGCACAGCACCGCTCAGCGGTGCACCCGGCGACACAGCACCGCGCAACGGGGCACCCGGCGACAGCGGGGTGCACGACGACACGGCACCGGCGGCCTCGTCACCCGGTCCGTCCGAGGTTGCCGGGCCGGATCATCTCTGGGAGGTCCGGGATGGGCATCTCGGGTGGGTGGCGCTGACGACCGGTTTGTCGGCCGCGACCACCGCATCGGGCATCGGCCTGATGGTCCTCGCCGCGTGGTTGATCTCGCGGGCCGCGGAACTGGGCACGACAGCCGGGTTGGCGCTCGGCATCACCGGCGTGCGCCTCTGCGCGGTGTCGCGGGTCGCATCCCGCTACGGGGAGCGACTCGTGGGCCACATCGGAACGTTCCGCTGGATCACCACCCTGCGCGTGCGCTTCTTCGAAGCCATCGAGCCACTGGCACCGCTGAGGGACACCACGACGAGTCGCGGGGACCTTCTCACCCGGGTGCTCGCCGATATCGACACCGCCGGTGAGCGCCCGTTGCGCGTGGTGGTTCCATTCGCGACCGCGGCGATCGTCACCGCTGCGGTGACCGTGGTGGTGTGGGTGTTCTCGGCGCCCGCGGCGGTCGGCGCCGCAGTCGCCCTCGTTGTCGGGGCGAGCGTTCTACCGGCATGGGTTCACAAGCGGACCGCCTCGAACGCCCGGCGCGCCGCGCAGGTCCGCGGTCGTCTCGAAGGCGATCTGGTCGAGGGGCTCTCAGCGCGCGCCGAGCTGGTCGCGTGGGGTCGCACCGACCGGGTCACCGACGCCGCGGCGAGCAGTTCCCGCGAGCTGGGCGCGATCGAGACCTCACTGACGGGGATCCGTGGACGCTCCGACGTCGCGGTCGCGGTGCTCTCCGGCGCTGCGGTGATCACCACCTTCGCCATCGCCGCGTTGGCGGTCAGCGCGGGATCGCTCGCCCCGGTCCTGTTGGCCGGTGTCCCGCTGGCCGTGCTCAGCTCCTTCGAGGCTGTCGGCCCGCTCGGCACGGCAGCGGAGGACCTGAACCGCTGCGCCGCGGCAACCCGGCGCCTGGAGGAGATCGTCCGGTCCAACCGGTCGAACCGGGAGAGCCGCGCCGGGTCGCCGGCGGAAGGTCCCCAGCAGGCATCCGCCGAACCCGCGGCCGTTGCTCAGCGACCGTCGACTCCGGCGATCGAACTGCAGGGCGTCACGTTCGCGCACCGGAGCAGGCAGACCTCCGGCGGAGGTCCAGGTGACGACAGCGCGCATCACGAACCCGAACCGGGCACGCCGGTGCTGGTGGACGCGGATCTCGAGGTGCCCCGGGGTTCGACGGTGCTGATCCGCGGTGCCAGCGGAGCCGGCAAGTCGACCCTGGTCGACCTCCTGTGCGGGTTCGCGGTCGCCGATGCGGGCAGGGTGCTGGTGATGGGCCACGACGTCGCTGTCGTTGGCCAGCAGGCGATGACTGAGCTGTTGACCGTGGTGGCCCAGGCCGACCACCTGTTCGACACGACCGTGCGCGACAACCTCGCCCTCGCAGCGCCGGAAGCGGACGACACCGTGATCACGGTCGCTCTCGAGCGCGCCGGTGCGACAGGGTTCGTCTCGAACCTCCCTGCAGGATCGGATCACCGGATAGGCCACGACGGCGAACGCCTGAGCGGTGGGGAGCGCCAGAGGTTGCTCATCGCCCGGGCGCTGCTGCGGCCCGCTCCCGTGCTGGTGCTCGACGAGGCCACCACCCATCTCGACGCACCCAGCGAGGCGCGGGTCACCGAAGGGATCAGGGCCTGGCAGCAGGACGGCGACGATCCGCGCACGGTCGTGTTCGTCTCGCACCATGTGCCCGCTGGCCTACAGGCGGATGTCACCTTCGAGTTGCACGAGGGTCGGGTCTCTGGAGCACCAGCACCGCCAGCAGCGCGAGCATCGGCACCGCGATGAACGCCGGGCCGACGGAGTGGGCCTGGGCACTCAACGCGCCTGCGGCTGCGCCGAGGACGTAGAACACCACCACCGCGCCGATGACGCCCAGCGCCACCTCGTCGCTGTGCCGCCTTGGTGAGTTCCCCTGCACCGGGAGTCGCTCACCGATCGTGGTCACGCTGCCGACCTGCCCGACGTTCCCGGTCGAACACCACGACCACGAGCGCCGCACCCGCCACGTAGAAGGCGATCGCGAGCGCCGACACCCCGAGATCACCCCATCGGCGCTCGCCGGCGGCGATGCCGGCAAGGATCAGGTTCCCGGACTGGTTGGCCGTGAACACAGGGTAGACCCTCAGGTAGACGAACGCATCCACGAAGCCCGACACGGCTGCGAGCACGACCGCCGTCGTCTCTGGGGCGAGGACCCTGCCTGGGTTGTGCGGGCCGGGCACCATCGGTCCATGCTCCTACGCCGCGACGCCTGCGCCGCGGATGTTCGCGTGGACCGGAGCGTGGCCGCTGACGTTCTCAGGCTGCGTGGTGCCGATCCGGGAGCGGTCGGGTCGCAGGTGCGCCACCGGCGGATCGGTGCGTCCCGGCCGGCAGCGCTATGCGCGAGTACTCGATGAGGCGGTCGAGCGCCTCGTCGGTCGGCCGCACGAACTCGACCCCGATCCGCACAGCGCCACCCTCGGCGCCCGACGGCTGGGAGATGCGCTGGGTCGATCGCACCACGCACCGCAGCTCGAGGGTGTGACGCCGGCCCGCGACATCGGGCAGGCGAAGCTCGAGAGTGAACATCGACCCCACGGGGCGGGGCTCGTCGACGACCAACGCCGCCCCTCCCACGGTGAGGTCGCTGACCCTCGCCACGTTCGCTCCGATGCGCGCCGCCAGGTCCACCCGTACCCGGTAGTCGGAGCGGAGCTGGCGGTGCCGTCCCACCGAGACGAGCACCGAGGTGATCACGAACAGCTCGAAGGCTCCGATCGCGATCGTCGCCCAGAGGGCGAACCGCGGCATGGACGGGAGCTC